>JAISAA010000121.1 GCA_031266955.1 Oscillospiraceae bacterium
TAGCTTATGCCGACGACGACGGGCAGCAGCAGTATTCTAAGCGCCATCCGCGTAAGCACGCCGCTCCACTGCACCACCGAAAACACAAGGATGGACACGAGCATAACGAGAAACATAAAGCTCGTGCCGCACCGCGGATGCCGCCTCGGCATATCGCGCACGTTTTCGACCGTGAGCTCAAGCCCGCGCTCGTAACAGAATATCGTCTTGTGCTCCGCCCCGTGATACTGCCACACGCGGCGCATATCCGGCACGCGCGACGTAAGCGCGATGTACGCCACAAAAATCACGATTCGCAGCGCGCCCTCCGTCAGGTTGCGCAATATCCGGCTGTCCGTAAACCGCGCCGCGAAGCCCGCCAAAAACGTCGGCAGCAGCATAAAAAGCCCGACGGACAGCGCTATGCCGACGACGGCTGCTATCGCTACGACAAACGCGTTGGCGCCGTCAGGTTCGGATTTCGGCTCCTCGCCGGAGCCGGATTCCACGCTGCCGCCCGGCTCCGGCGCCGACATATTCGCCGAATACATAAGCGCGCGCACCCCGCGCGTCATCGAGCCGCCGAAGTTCACGACGCCGCGTATGAACGGCTTGCCCAAGATCGGGTGCTTTTCCCGGAGCAGCCGCAGCTCCTCTGTTTTCGTAACGATACCGCCGGGCGTGCGGACGGCTACAGCCTGCTTTTTGGGGCCGAGCATCATAATGCCCTCTATGAGCGCCTGGCCGCCTATCGAGGTGCGGAAGTCGCCGTCGTTTTTATTGCCGTTATTTTCTTCGCTTTTGCTTTTTTCAGTCATATGCTCTCCTTGCACTCTTTTTGAAAATAATATTTCGCCGCGCGGAGCTATGTCAGCTCGCCGAGCGTGGCGGCGTTCGTCAGCGGGAGCCAGACTGTTACGCGCAGCCCGCCGCCTTCGGCGTTTTCGAGCTCCAGCCTGCCGCCGTGATACCTTATTATCTCGTCGCACACGGCAAGGCCGATGCCGCTGCCGCGCGTTTTGGAGTTGGAGCCCTTGTAAAACTTCATTTTGAGATTTTCGAGCTCATCCTCCGGCGCTCCCGGCCCGAAATCGCGTATTATCACCGCCGCGAAGTCCCCGCGCGTCTCGATGGAGACGTCGATCCGGCGGCCCTCGGAGCCGTATTTCGCCGCGTTGTCGAATATGTTGAGAAACACCTGCTTCAGCCTGTTTGGGTCGCCGGGGAGCGTGGGCGTCTCGTCGTCGGGGGCGGGCTCGTAGTGGAGCTCCAACGCGTCGTGATGAAAAAGCTCGAGGTATGTGAACATCGCATCCTCGAGCTCGGCGGCAAGGTCAACGGTCTCGATGTTCAGCGTGAAGCGCCCGTCCTCCATACGCGTGAACTCCAAAAGCTCCTCCACCATTTTCGTCAGGCGGCGCGCCTCCTTCAGGATTATGGCTATGCCGCCGGAGGTGTCGCTGTCGAGCGTTTCGTTGTATATCAGCGTCTCGCCCCAGCCGGTTATCGCGGTGAGCGGCGTGCGCAGCTCGTGTGAGACCGAGGATATGAACTCGGTTTTTATCCGCTCCGCCTGGGCTATTTTCATCGACATCTCGTTTATCGAATCGACCATTTCGCCCATTTCGTCGTTGAACGTGTTTTCTATCTGTATGCCGTAGCTCCCGTCGGCTATGCGGCGGGACATTTTTGTGATCTCGCCGACGGGCGCTATCACGGAGCGTATGAACAGCAAAATCATCGAAAGCACGAGCAGCAGCACGACGGCCCCGGCGCCGGACACCGCTAAAATGCTCATCGTCACCTGCCGATCCACGACGGTGAGGCTTGTTATATACCGCATCACGCCTATCACCTGCCCGTCGGAGAACATAATGGGCGCGGCGACTGCCATAACGCGCTCGTTCGTGGACGCGCGCCGCCCGATCCACGGCGATATTTTCCCGGATTTCACGGCCTGCACGACCTCCGGGGACGACGCCTGCGTACCCGCCGTGACGCCGAACGAGGAAATGACGACGCGCCCGGACGTGTCCATAAATTGCAGCTCCAGCTTGTCTCCGTCTATGAACGTCTCGGTATACCTGAACGCGCTGTCGTAATACTCCGCGTAGGACCTCGCGACGTAGTTTGAAAAAAAATCAGTCGCGGTTTTCGCCTTCGATTCGAGCCCGGTGCTGACCGTCGAGTAATAATAGCTGTGGATGAACAGGGAAAACGCGAAAATGACGACGGCGAGCGCCGCCGCGACTATGAGCACGCTGCCGCGCACCCACCGCCGCCGCAGCCCGCGCGACAGCGCGGAGCTCTTTGCCGGCCGCGGCCGCGGCGCGTTGGGGCCCGGTGACCTTGCCGCCGAGCCCTCCGCGCCGGTTTTTCCGTGCTTCTTCAAATTCCGCTTTCCTCCGCTTTCGCTTTGCTTCCGCATTTATTCTCGTCCTGTTTTACAGGCCCCACTGGTATCCGTAGCCGCGCGTCGTCATTATGAACACGGGATTTTTCGGATCGTCCTCTATTTTCGCGCGCAGACGGCTGATGTTCACATCGACGATTTTAATGTCGCCGTAATAGTCCCGCCCCCACACGGTCGCGAGTATATAGTCGCGCGTGAGGACCTTTCCCAGATTGTCCATAAACATCTTTATTATCGAATATTCCACCTGCGTTAGCTTGATGCGCGTTCCGTTCTTTTCGAGCGTGTGGTTTCGCGTGTTCAGGCGGAACG
Organism: Oscillospiraceae bacterium; assembly: GCA_031266955.1. GTDB lineage: Bacteria > Bacillota > Clostridia > Oscillospirales > Oscillospiraceae > JAIRRO01. Next base: position 2,705 of record JAISAA010000121.1, read on the forward strand.
GGCCCTGGACCATCTCTCCCGAGTCCGAAGCGGCGACGTTCCCCATACGGCGGAGCAGGACCTCTATGCGCGCGATGAGCTCGCCGGAAATGAACGGCTTCGTCATATAATCGTCAGCGCCGGTCATAAGCCCCGTCACCGTGTCTATCTCCTGCGTTTTCGCGGAGATTATAATGATGCCGAGATGCTTGTCGGCGGCGCGCAGGCGCCGGCAGACCTCTAAGCCGTCCATATTGGGCAGCATAATGTCGAGCAGCGCCACCTGGATATCCGGATGCTCCTTCATCCGTTCGAGAGCCTCCTCGCCCGTCGCGGCCTCGATGGGCTCGTATCCCGCGCGCCGCAGACTTACTACCACGAAGCTTCTGATGCTCTCTTCGTCGTCGAGCACAAGTATTTTTCTTGCCATTTTGTCCAAACCTCGTAAAGAATTAAATTTGGCGGACTACGTCCGCGTGGGTGTTGTCAGGGAGGGGGTGCGTGTGCCGGGACTTCGTCCGTTGGGGGCGGCCGGTTATGAGCCGGTCAGCCAGTCTGTGTATATCCTGTGGAAGCCGAGGCGGATATCGGCTTCGGCGGGCGCGTAGAAATGCTCGGCGCCGGGGTTGAAGAGCTCCGCCGCGAAAATCTTGTCGCCCTCCTCAAGCAGCCGGAAGCGCCCCGGCAGGCGCGCTCTCTCTTCTTTATTCTCGCCGGAGAGCGTGTATATCTTCAAAAAATCGCTGACCGCTTCGCCCCCGTTGACGAACGAGAACACGAGAGAGCGCTCGCCGTACACGGCGTCCGCGCGGCGCACCGTCAATCGGCCCCGCCAAGCCTCCGGCAGAGTCAGATACCAGCCGTCGGAATAATTGTGGTACGTGGTCATCGCCACGCGGCGCGACCCGTCGGAGGAGTAAGAGCGCCAGTCTATCGCGTAATACACCGTGTCCGACTGCTGCGGCAGCGGCACGGGGTAGGGCATATCTATGATGCCGTCGCGGTCGATATCCGTAGAGTACACTGTCAGCGTCCTCGGCTCGGCGTCCTCGGCGCTCGTGCGCGCTATGTTCACAAGCGCGCCGTCAACGCGGCAGAATATATCGGTGACGATGCCGCCGCCCGCGGCCTTGCCGTCTATGACCACGGCGGGCACGCCGTCAAACAGCTTTCCCGCCTGCGCGCGGGACACCGCCTCCACCCCGTCGGACAAATGCGCCGTCGCGCCGACTATTTCCCCGTCGGGCATAAGGGAAAACACCTCGATCTCGCCCGGGGTCTCCGCCGTGCCGAGCCGTACCACCGACACGTCGGGCAGGCCGTCGCCCGTTATATCGGAGACGAGCGCCGTCGTGTAATCCGCCTCGGCGACCTTTACGTGCTGAAAGCCGCGCTCTAAATACAGCGACATATTTTTCAGCGACGCGCCCATCTGCCAGCCGACGACGAGCTCTAACACGCCGTCGCCGTCCATATCGGCGTAGCGGATGCTTTCTATCCCGGTACCGGTACCCTCGATAATATCGGCTATGACGTAGTCGTCCCCGTCGGATTTGAATATGTATATTTTCAGCGGGTAATCCTCGCTGCGCGCCGCGAAGAAGGCTATCGCCTCCTTGACGCCGTCGCCGTCGATATCCTCAAGCTGGACGGATTGGCGGTTTTCACCGCTTGTCGGCGGGGAATATTCCGCGCCGGAGGCCGTCACCTCGTCGATCCGCGTTTGCAGCTTGAAGTATTCGTCGGAAACGCGCGGCAGGCGGTACAGCTCGTCCGCGGAGGTCTTGAAGCACCCCGTAAGCGCGAGCAGAACGGCTATCGCGGCGGCTTTTCTCAATTTTACGTTCAATCCCGCTCCCCCGTTCCGAAAAAGCTTTGACATTTCGCGTCCGCCGTGCTATTATTTCATCCGTCAAGCCGTCACGGCGCGTCCGCTCCGCCATAATAGCACATTTTTCATAACCGCGCAAGGGCGGATTATGCAAGATGATATCACGGCGGAAATACGTTTCGGAATTGTAATATTTTTCACCTTTTTGCACTTTCAGACTGACATTGCGAAAAACCTTTGACTTTTCCGCATTTTTTCTTTAATGTAGAGTTAAGGTGAAGCCGCGCCCGGCGCCCGGTGCGGGAATACTCCGGCCAAAGCGGACGCGGCGGGACGCAAAACAACCGGCGCAATATTTTAATCGGCGCAATATTTGACGCAAAATTTGAAAGGAGCATATCTAAAAGTAATGAGCAAACTGACAGACATCATGAACCGGCGAATGGCGTTTTCCTTCGAGCTGTTCCCCCCCAAGACCGACGAGGGTCTTAAAAAGCTGATCGGCGACGGCGGCGTCCTCGACCGGCTCGCGGAGCTGTACCCCGACTATATTTCCGTAACCTACGGCGCGGGCGGCGGCAACATCGGCGCGAACCTTGAGGTGCTGAAAGCTATCGGCGCGAAAAAGCAGGGCGTCGTCCCCGTGACGCATTTCACGTGCATCGGCGGAACGAAGGACGATATCCGCCAAAAGCTACAAAATTATCTCGACAACGGGATAAACCACATCCTCGCGCTGCGCGGCGACCTGCCGTTCGGCTGGACTGGCACGGGCGGAGACCTGCATTACGCCACGGAGCTCGTCGCGTTTATCCGCAAAGAATTCGGCGATAAATTCACGATAGCCGTCGCCGGCTCGCCCGAGGGGCACATCTCCTGCCGCAGCATAGAGGCGGACATTTCCTTCCTGAAGCAAAAGCAGGACAACGGCGCCGACTATATAATGACGCAGCTCTGCTGGGATATGGATCAGTTCCGCTGGTGGATCGACGCTATCCGCGCCGCCGGCATAACTCTGCCCATCGACGTGGGCATAATGCCCGTGCTCGACGCGAAGGCCACTATAAATATGGCGCTCTCGCGCAACGGCTGCGTGCTGCCGCGCAAGCTTGCCGAAATCATCTCGAAGAACTGGATATTCCCCGACCCGTTCGTCTCCGACCCTTACGACGCGGACGTCGCGGGCAAAAAGGCGAGCTTCAAGGAAGCCGGCATCGAATACACCATCGGCCTCATCGACGAATACCGCGCCTCCGGTATCGACGGCATACATCTGTACGCGCTGAATAAATACGACGACGTGGCGCGTATCATAAAAGAATCAGGTCTCATCGACAGGGTATAATTACAGTAATGCGCAATACGCGGGCGCTGCGGTCACACGGGGGCGTTCCGCGGCAAATATCATAAAAAAGGACTGGTCAAAGAAATGGCAGAAATCAAATCCGACATTCAAATCGCGCAGGAAAAAGCGGGCGATATGAAGCACGTCACGGACGTCGCTAAGTCCGCGGGCATCGCCGAAAAGTATTTAGAGCAGTATGGCAACTACAAGGCGAAGGTCGATTATCAGATACTTGAGGACCTCCGGGACAAGCCCGACGGCAAGCTCATCCTTGTGACCGCCATAACGCCCACCCCGGCCGGCGAGGGCAAGACGACGACGACGGTCGGCCTCGGCGACGGACTGCGCAAGCTTGGCAAAAAGTCGTTCATCGCGCTGCGCGAGCCCTCTCTCGGCCCCGTGTTCGGCGTCAAGGGCGGCGCGGCGGGCGGCGGCTACGCCCAGGTCGTGCCGATGGAGGACATCAACCTCCATTTCACGGGAGACTTCCACGCCATCGGCGCGGCGAACAACCTGCTCGCGGCAATGCTCGACAACCACATCTATCAGGGCAACGCGCTGAATATCGACCCGCGCAAGATAACGTGGCGCCGCTGCGTCGATATGAACGACCGCCAGCTCCGCAACGTCATAGACGGTCTCGGCGGCAAGGCGAACGGCTCCCCGCGCGAGGACGGGTACGATATAACCGTCGCTTCCGAGATCATGGCCGTCCTGTGCCTGTCAAAGGACATTACGGACCTGAAAGAGCGCCTGTCGCGCATCATCGTCGCCTACACGTATGACGACGCGGAGAAAAAGTCCAAGCCCGTCACCTGCGGCGACTTAAAGGCGCAGGGCGCTATGGCGGCGCTTCTCAAGGACGCGCTGAAACCGAATCTCGTCCAGACGTTAGAGAACACCCCGGCGTTCGTCCACGGCGGCCCGTTCGCGAATATCGCCCACGGCTGCAACTCCGTCACCGCCACGCGCATCGCGTTGAAGCTCGGCGAGTACACCGTCACGGAGGCCGGCTTCGGCGCCGATCTCGGGGCGGAAAAATTCCTCGATATCAAGTGCCGTATGGCGGGGCTTAAGCCCGACGCCGTCGTCATCGTCGCGACCGTCCGCGCCCTTAAAATGCACGGCGGCGTGCCGAAAAACGAGCTCGGCAACGGCGAAAACCTTGACGCGCTGAAAAAAGGCCTGCCGAATCTGCTTCAGCACGTCGAGAATATCACAAAGGTCTACAACCTCCCCGCGGTCGTCGCCATAAACGCGTTCCCGCAGGATACTAAGGCGGAGCTTGACCTCGTCGAGGCCGAATGCAAGAAGCTCGGCGTTAACGTCGCGCTCAGCGAGGTCTGGGCGAAGGGCGGTGAGGGCGGCCGGGCCTTAGCTGCTGAGGTAGTGCGTCTCGCCGAATCCGGCGCGGCCAAGAGCTTCAAATTCTCTTACGAGGAAAACACGACGATACTCGAAAAGCTCGACGCCATCGCGAAGAGAATTTACCGCGCCGACTCCGTGGAGCTCGTCGGCAACGCCGTAAAGCAGATAAAGGAGCTCACGGACCTCGGCTTCGGCTCCGCGCCTATTTGTATGGCGAAGACGCAGTACAGCTTTACGGACGACCCGGCCAAGCTCGGCGCGCCTAAGGATTTCAAGATCACGGTCCGCAACCTGAAAATCTCAGCCGGCGCCGGCTTCATCGTAGCCCTGACGGGCGACGTTATGACGATGCCCGGACTGCCGAAATCCCCGGCGGCGGAGAGGATCGACGTCGACGCCTCGGGCAAGATAAGCGGCCTGTTTTGATCTCAGAGGTAGTAAATGTCATTCATAAACACCTCACTCTCGGAGTTCACAGAAATACTCGCGTCAAAGTCCGCCGTGCCGGGCGGCGGCGGAGCGTCGGCCTTGGTCGGCGCTCTCGGCACGGCGCTCGGCAATATGGTCGGCTCGCTCACCGTCGGCAAGAAAAAATACGCCGACGTGGAGGCCGACATAATAGCCTTGCAGGAAAAGGCGACGGCGCTGCAAAAGGAATTCCTGCGGCTTGTGGACGAGGACGCCGTCGTATTTGAGCCGCTGTCAAAGGCCTACGGTATCCCGAAGGACGACCCCTCCCGCGAGAAAATTATGGAGGACGCCTTAAAGCTCGCCTGCTCCGTGCCGATGGATATTATGCGCGCCTCGGCGGCGGCGCTCGAGCTGATTTCGGAGTTTGCCGAAAAGGGCTCCGCGCTCGCGATCTCAGACGCGGGCGTCGGCGCGGCGTTCGCGAAGGCGGCGATCATCGGCGCGAGCTTCAACGTGTATATCAACACAAAGGCTATGACGGACAGAGCGTATGCCGCGGAGCTTGAAAAAGAGGCCGACGGGTTGCTGAAAACCTATCAGGGCAAGGCGGACGACATCACGAATCTCGTCTACAAAAAATTAAGGAGCTGATAAAATGCCGGCAACACTCTTAAAAGGCAAGGACGTCGCCGACGCGCTGAACGCGAAAATGTCGGCGGATATCGAGGCACTGAAAGCAAAGGGCGTCGTCCCGACGCTCGCGATCTTGCGCGTAGGGGAGCGCCCCGACGATATCTCCTATGAAAAAGGCGCGACGAAGCGCGCCGAGGGCGTCGGAGCGGCCGTAAAAAACGTCATTTTGCCCGCCGACGTGTCGCAGGACGCGCTGCTTCAAAGCGTCCGCGACTTAAACGGCGACAAATCCGTACACGGCGTGCTCATCTTCCGCCCCCTGCCGAAGCACCTTGACGAGGACGCCGTGCGCCGTGCGCTCGACCCCGCCAAGGACGTGGACGGCATAACCGACGGCTCTCTCGCCGGAGTGTTCGCCGGAACGGAGCAGGGCTATCCCCCCTGCACGGCGCAGGCGTGCGTCGAGATTTTGGACTATTACAAAATAGACTGCAAGGGCAAACGCGCGGTCGTCGTCGGGCGCAGCCTTGTCGTCGGCAAGCCCGCGGCTATGCTGCTGACGGGCAAAAACGCCACCGTGACCATCTGCCACACGCGCACCGTGGATATGCCCTCCGTCGTGAAAAACGCCGAGATCGTCGTCGTCGCGGCGGGCAAGGCCGGCGCCGTGACGGGCGAATATCTCTCGCCCGGACAGACGGTGATCGACGTCGGCATAAATATGACGGACGAGGGCAAGCTGACCGGAGACGTCAGGTTTGACGAGGCGGAGCCCGTAGTAGCCGCGATAACGCCCGTCCCCGGCGGAGTCGGGACAGTGACGACAAGCGTCCTGATATCCCACGTCGTGGACGCCGCGAAAAAATCCCTGTAAAATCTTTTGTAAAATAAGCTTGTAATTTTTTTAATTAAACTATTGACAAAGACAGGAGAATCCCTTATGATTATCATAGCAGAAAAACTCAACGGCTCCATCCCCACCTGCGCCAAGGCTATCGCCGCCCGCGACGAGGCCTATATCAAGGATATGGCGAAGAAACAGGCGGACTCCGGCGCGACGTTCCTCGACTGCTGCGCCTCCGTCAACGAGGGTGAGCTCGAAACGATGAAGTGGATGATCGAAACGATCCAAAGCGTCACCGACTGCCCGATTTCCGTAGATTCCCCGGACGCGCAAATCGTCGTGGACGCGATGAAGTTCTGCAAGCGCCCCGGCCTTTTCAACTCGGTTTCCGGCGAGGGGAACAAGATCGACGTAGCCTTCCCGATCCTCGCGCAGCCCGAAAACGCCAAGTGGGACGTTATGGCCCTCCTCTGCGACGACACGGGCATCCCGAAATCCGCCGAGAAGCGCATCGAGGTATTTGACGCCATTATGGAAAAAGCGGCGAAATACGGTATCGCGGAGACACGCATCCACATCGACCCGCTCGTCGAAATGCTCTGCACGGCGGACGACGGGGAAGGCGTCTCAATGGTCCTTGAAGTGATGAAGCACATCAAGACCACGCATCCGAAGGTCCACATCTCCGGCGCTATCTCAAACATCTCCTTTAACCTCCCGGCGCGCAAGCTCGTAAACCAGGCGTTCGCCGTGCTCGCCATCAGCAACGGTATGGACAGCTCGGTCATGGATCCGCTCAGTCAGGATCTGCGCGGCGTCATCTACGCCGCCGAGGCGATGATCGGCCTCGACGATTTCTGCGCGGAATACACGTCCGCCTACCGCGACGGCATTTTCGGACAGAAAAAGGCCTAGAAAAACAAATAAAAACGAAAGAATCCCCTGAAAATCGCGAGAGACATAAAACCGTAAACCCGGTATCAGTCGCTGAATAAGCGGTGGTATATATAAAGAAAGCAAAAAATATATTTACAGGAGGAAAACACACAATGTCCACAATCAAGGAAGTCGCCCAGCTCGTCGAAACGGGCAAGGTCAAGCTCATCGAGGCCGCGGTCCAAGCCGCTCTCGACGCCGGAGCCAATCCGAACGATATCCTCAACGACGGGATGATCGGGGCCATGAGCGTCGTCGGCGCAAAGTTCCAGGCGAACGAGATCTTCGTCCCCGAAATGCTCGTCGCGGCGAAGACGATGAAAAAAGGCGTAGAGGTCTTAAAACCCCATCTCGCCGGGGACTCCGTCGGCAAAAACGGCAAATACATCATCGGCACCGTCGCCGGCGACCTGCACGACATCGGCAAGAACCTCGTCGCGCTGATGATCGAGTCCGCGGGCTTTGAGGTCATCGACCTCGGCGTTGACGTCCCCGCCGAAAAATTCGTCGAGGCGATCAAGGCCAA
>JAISAA010000184.1 GCA_031266955.1 Oscillospiraceae bacterium
GTGCTGACGGAGGCCGCAATAAAGGGCAAGGTAGACAGGCTCGCGGGCTTAAAAGAGAACGTGATAATAGGAAAGCTCGTCCCGGCGGGCAGCGGGCTCTCGCTTTACCGCGAATCGGAGAGCGAATATTTCGGGATCACGCCGAGCGGGGACGAGGAATTCGACGTAGACCTTTCTACGCTTCAGGGCAACGCGATATAGGCAAAAAGCTATGTAAAAAACAGCTTGCAAAAGAGCGCGGCGTATAGTAGAATGTGCCGCCGAGAAAAACTGAGGAGGACAAAGGTATGATATCCGCGAGCGATTTCAGAAACGGAGTCACGTTTGAGATGGACGGCAAGGTCATGCAGGTCGTCGAATTTCAGCACGTGAAGCCCGGAAAGGGCGCGGCGTTCGTCCGGACGAAAATGAAGAACGTAATAACGGGCGCCGTGGTCGAGACGTCGTTTAACCCGACGGATAAGTTTGAAAACGCGTTTGTTGACCGCCGCGATATGGACTACAGCTACAATGACGGGAACCTGTACTATTTTATGGACAGAGAAAGTTATGAGCTTGAACCCATAGACGGCAGTATTCTCGGCGACAGTTTCCGTTTCGTCAAGGAAAATATGGTTTGCACGGTTTCGAGCTACAAGGGCAAGGTGTTTATCGTAGAGCCGCCGAATTTCGTGGAGCTTGCAGTCACGCAGACCGACCCCGGCTTAAAGGGGGACACCGCGACGAACGTCACGAAGCCCGCGACCGTGGAAACCGGCGCGGAGGTAAAGGTGCCGCTGTTTATAAACGAGGGGGAGAGGATCAGGATAGACACGCGCACGGGCGAATATTTAGAACGCGCAAAAGGCTGAAATTATTTATTTTATAAGGAGAAAAGCATATGTCTGCCACTGAGACTGTTTCGTATCTGAAAGGGCTTGCCGAGGGGATCGCTTTAGACCCCGAAACAAAAGAGGGAAAGCTGTTCGCGGCGATAATCAACGCGCTCAGCGACCTCGCGGAGGAGATAGACGAGATCGTGGAAAGCGTCGCCGAGCTCGGCGAGGAATTTGACGAGCTCGAAGAGGACGTCGGCGATCTCGAGGAAGTGATTTTCGGCGACGATGACGATGATGACGACGGAGAGGTCTGCGACGACGAGGACTGCGATTGCTGCGACGACGGGGATGTAGTCTACGCCGTCGAATGCCCGTCCTGCAACGAGGAGATCGTGATCGACGAGAAAGCGCTGGAGGAAGGCAAAATAATATGCCCGAAATGCGGCGAAAAGCTCGAATTCGAGTTCGACGACGCGGAGGACGAGGAGTAGATTTTAACGAATTTATTCAAAAGGTATTGACAAGCGGCGCGCGGCGGTGTAGTATAAGCACCGCTGACGCGGACGATTAGCTCAGCTGGTAGAGCATCCGCTTGACGTGCGGAGGGTCAGCGGTTCAAGTCCGTTATCGTCCACCACTGACAAAGCCCCGCAAAGCCGCTGTGAAAGCGGCTTTTGCGGGGCTTTGAGCGCTTCGTTATATATACCGGCAGCCGTAAGACATTTTGAGAAGAGGACGCTTTGAGAAAAATTTTTGACGCCGTTCACAGCTACGCGCGCGAGTCGGATATGCTCCTGCTCGTCATAAGCCTGATATGCTCGGTTTTCGGCGTCGTGCTGATATCGAGCGCCACGCGCGTTTACGGCGGCGGGACGCAGGTCGCCGTTCAGATTTTGGCGATCTTTCTCGGCGTCGCCGCGTATATCGTGACCTCGCTTATCGACATCGATATATTGGCGGACAAATATAAGCTGCTGTTTATCCTCGGCGCGCTGTTTATATGCACGCTTTTTATCTGGGGCGTGGAGGACGACACGGGGAATAAGGCCTGGCTGCGTTTCTTCGGAATCGGCGTGCAGCCCGCGGAGGTCGTGAAGCTCGTATACATCATAATCATCGCGCGGCTGATATCGGAGCGGCGCGACAGGCGTGAGCTCAACTCACCCGGCTCGATATTGCGCATCGTCGGGGTGTTTTTGGCGTATTTCGCGCTGTTGATCTTATCCTCGCGGGACCTCGGCTCGGCGCTTGTTTACGCGTTTATCCTTGCCGTGGTGATGTTTATCGGCGGAGTGTATCTGCGCTGGTTCGCGCTTGCGGGCGGGGCGCTTGCCGCCTCCGCGCCGCTTATATGGACGCGCGCGCTCACGGAAAAACAGCAGCTTAGAATTCGCGTCATGTTCGACCCGATGGCCGACCCGACGGGGCTTGAAACTATGTGGCAGGCGAATCAGAGCAAGACCGCCATCTCGGCGGGGCGCTTTTTGGGTCAGGGGCTGTACAAGGGCCGTATGACGCAGTCCGACCTTATACCGCAGCAGCACACGGACTTCATATTCTCCGCGGCGGGGGAGGAATTCGGCTTCGTGGGCTGTGCCGTTGTTATACTGCTGCTGATGATCCTCGTCGGGAGATGCCTGTATGTCGGGGTTAAGTCAAACAGCTCGCTCGGGCTTCTCGTGTGCACGGGCGTCGCGGCTACGCTCGTGTTTCAGACGCTTGAAAACGTAGGTATGTGCCTCGGACTGACTCCCGTTATCGGGCTGACGCTGCCGTTTTTCAGCTACGGCGGATCGTCCGTGGTTTCGACGTTTATCGCGATAGGGCTCGTGTCCGGAATAAAAATGCGCCCAAAGCCGACGCGCTACCGGAATATGTAGCAATGCGCCGAAAGGTGTAACGCGGACAACGGCCATCGCGGCGGTACGCCGCCAATTGTTTATACGCTGCCTGCGGCGTTATCGCCGCAGGCAGCGTAACATAACAGCTTTAATCACAATATAATGGGCATATGAACCCGCGCTTTCACGCGGGTTGCCGATTTAGTGATTGGAGTTGACAATATGACAACCGGATATTTTGACCGCGTGTGGCGCGCCCGCGGCGCGCGCGGCCTGAAAAACGCGTTCACAGCCCTGCTGCGCGGAGACCGCGGCGCGATTCTCGCCGCCATCGCCGACGGCGAGAACAGCTTTCCCGTAATGTATCTTCTCGCGCCGGAGATCGAGAACGCGGGCCTCGACGGCGACTTAGCCGAGCACGTAAAGCACGCCATGCGCCTCACAGCTATCAAAGCGGGCGACAGCGTGCGCCGCGGACGCTATGACCGCTTGCTTTCCCCCTACGGCGGCGTGGTAGAGCCGACGTATGACGCCGTGAAATGGATGATAGACACCGGCGCGGACTGGGACGGCCCGTCCTCCGGGCGCGACAGCTTCGACGCCGCCATTGACCTCGCCGCGGCGTATTTGGCGTCCCGCTTTCCCGACGGGGATGCTTTGGCGAAGATCGCGGAGCTGATTTTCCGCCGCAACAGGCGCGGCTTATATATACACGACCTTGTCTGGGGCTTTTTTCAGACGGCGGACGAGCGCGCGCTGTCCGTCATCGCCGACTATATAAAGTCTGAAAACACGGCGGATCACCGCCTCGCCTGCCGCCTGCTCGGGCTTGACGATGTGCCGCGCACGCGCGCCGAGCGCGTCGCCGCCCACGACGAATTTGTGAAATGGCTCACCGAAAACCGCCCGTACATTTATCTGACGGGAGAATATTTTAACTTAGCCACCTCGCCGCACACGATCTCCCGCGATGACGAGGCGAAACATCTGCACCGGGAAATAGACCCCGAAACGCGAGCCCCGCTCACCCCGCTGACCGAGCAGGAGGAAGCGGAGCTCCGCGTCTTCCGCGCCCAAAACGGGGCCGAAGCCGTATGATATATATAAACGGAGCGCCCGCCGACACGGGCGCGATAGCGCGCGCGTATCCCGTCGCCGGCATCGAAAACCTCTGCCTGTCAAAGCTCGCGAAAAGCGGGTACGCTTACAATTACGCGTCAGTCGGAGAGCTCGGCTTCGAGCTTTCCCTGCGCCGCGCCACGGTGGAACGCGCCGGGAGGCTGCTCCGCGCCGGGCTGAATTTTGAGACGTTCAGGGAGGCCTATTGCAACAAACGCTTCTGGCTCCGCTCCCCGGACGGCGGCTTTGAGCTGCGGCGCGGCGTTTTGCCCGCCGCCGCCATACGCGATATTTATGAAAACGGCAGGGCCTACGGGACGGAATGCGCGACGGCGATGCAGATAGTGTACTACGGCGCGCTGCTCGACACCGTACCCGCCGGAAGCTTCAACAGCCGTTTTATAGGTATCCGCCTTATGAACTGGCACGACATTTCCGCCCCGCTTCGCGAAACGGGTATGATGCGCCGCGCGAGCGACACACTTCCCGGCGACAGGCGCTATTTCGCCAATCCCGACGTTGATCTCACAGCCCCGGAGCTGCAAGGCGAAAATGTCATCGACATGGGCGACGGCACATATTACGGGCACGGCTTCGGGCGGTTACGCGCGGAGCAGATCGTCTCGCAGTTGAACCGCGCGCGGCGTCCCGGCGCGCGGCGCGAAGCGTATCTGATGGATACGGCGGGGAGGCCGGATTATAAAAAGCTGTACGGGATGTTTGGAGGAACAGCGCGGTCCACGCACCCGCAGGCACGTTAAATCATACGTCCGCGCGCTTGCGGGCGGAGCGGCGCAGGGACGCGAAAAATTTTTCGAGCTCCGCGCGGCATTCTGTATCAAGCACTCCTCCGACGACGGAGGCTGTGTTCGGATACTCCATAAAAAGATTTATCACGCTTCCGCACGCGCCGCTGACGCTCTCGCGCGCGCCGTAAAATACCTTTGATATCCGGGAGCTTATTATCGCCCCGGCGCACATCGGGCACGGCTCAAGCGTCACGTACAGCGAGCAGCCGTCGAGCCGCCAGCCGCCGCGCGCGCGGCCGGCCTCGCTTATCGCCTCTATTTCCGCGTGGGCCGCGGCGTCTTTGTTTTCTTCGCGCCTGTTGCGCCCGCGGCCGATTATTATACCGTCCGGGTCGGCTATTACGCAGCCTACCGGAGGCTCTCCGGAGCTCGCGGCCTCCCGCGCGAGCTCCAGCGCCGCCGCCATATACTCTTCACGCGTCATAATAAAGCCGCCTTCCGGAATATTTTTCGAGATATTTTTTGTACCCTTAATCGCCGTTCGCTTTGCCTCCGCCGTTCGCGATATACGCTAAATATCCCTCTAAAATCAAGCTTGCAGCCACGGCGTCCACGGTTTTTTTGCGCTTTTTGCCGTATCTCCCGGCGGCGGAAAGTATCCTGTGGGCGTCAACTGTCGTGCGGCGCTCGTCCCGGAGAATGACGCTGACGCCGAGCGCCCGGAGCTTTTCCGCAAGCGTCTGTGTTTTCAGCGCGCGCGCGCCGAGCGTCCCGTCCATATTCATTGGATGCCCGAGCACGACCGTAGAGACGTCCCGTTTTTGCGCCTCGTCCGCGATTATTTCAGCCAGAGCGCTTTGCGCGCGCTCGTATATTACCCACGCCTCTCCCGGGATCGACCCGGTGACGTCCGACACCGCAGCGCCCGTGCGCGCGTCGCCGTAGTCTATCGCCATTATCCGCAACGCAGTCACCTCAGCCGCATTATACAGCATATACGCGCCGCTTTGCAATCCGTTATACCCGGTGATTAAATAAATTTTCTCATTCCTGTTGCGCCATTCCCGAAATTATATTATAATACGACGCTGTCCGCGAATTATAAAAAACCGCGGGAAATTTCGGTCAATGGGAAGGAAAATAAATATGCAAACATATAAACGCGCGTGGAACACCCTGTTGGCGGGGCTGGCCGGGGGAGTGTGCGGCGGGCTGGCCGTTGCGGTCGTCGTCAGCTTTTTCAACGGCAGCGGCGTGGTTTTTGCCGCCGTCACCGTTGTCGTGTGCGGGCTCATCTGGTATATCACGATCTTCAGCGAGGCCATCTATTTCACGGTCGCCGACGACGGAATATTCCGCTATTACAAGCGTGGCAAACAGGTGCACGAATTCGACTTGAAAAAGTGCTATGTCGGCTATTACCGCCGCTCGCGCGGCGCGTCCGACCACAACATTCAACTCAAAATCCAGCCCGTGGGCGGGGAAGAGGCCGCGTTGGAAATCGACGCCTCGCCTCTGGGCCGCAGCCGATTTGAGAAAATGTTCGCGCGTATGGAGGCTCTCGCCGCGAACAAGCCCGAGGTCCTCTCGACTGACAATTAAAAATTCATAAAACGGAGGGTTTTCTGTATGGAATTCTTGGATCAGATAAATTTGGCGGGGCTTTGGGAGCAGAATTGGTTTATGTTCCTCGTGATCGGCGCCGCCCTTGCCGGCTCGGTCGTTTTCAGCATCGTGCGCTTGCGGGGCGCGAGGGCGTCTAACAAGAGCTTTTTGGCGGAGCATCCCGACGCGGCAAAGGTCTATCTCGTGACAAAGGCTCTCGTCGCCACGGAAGCGGCGAGGGTGCACAGCGTAAACGGAGGCAAGCCGGAGAATTTTTTCGAGGGGTCAAAAAACGGCTTTTATCTGGCCCCCGGACGCAGCTCCGTGGAAATCAGCTATACACACTCGCGCCCCGGCGTGCTGCATAAAAGCGTGACGACGAGCACCGGAGTTGTAAAAAAAGAGCTGGTGACCGAAGCGAACAAGAGCTATTTTCTAGGCTTTGACCGCAAGGCGGAGAATTTCACCTTCGAGTTGACGGGAAATTAAATATAGAGTGCCCGGCGCCGTTTCATCAGCCGTCGTCTTTTACTGAAAGGAATTTTATATGCAAGGCTTCATCTACTTCGTAAAATACGCATTTATAAAGCAAAAAGGATTTTTAGCGCTGAATCTGCTGAAAACGCTCTTGACCTCCTTGACTCCGGTTTTGTTGATCTACGTTCCGAAATTTATCATAGACGCGGCGATCGGCGGCGACCAGCGGCGCGCGGTAGCGTACGCGGTCATATATGTTGTCGCGTATCTGCTGCTCAACACCGGAGCCTCGTGGCTTCAATACGGCGCCGGAATATACAGCAGCAAGCTCTTCAAGGCGTTTGAAATGGATATGGCGGAGAAGCTGCTGGATGCCGATTTGGGCAATCTGGAGTCAAGCGCTTTCAAGGAACAGCGCGAGCGGGCTGAAAAATATATTTACGCGGACGGATACGGCTTCGGCTACATATTTATCAGCGCCGTTGAGGTGATACAGCTATGCATCACGGCACTGAGCTACATTTTTATAATATTCAACTTCAGCCCTCTGCTGGTGCTTATAAACCTTGTGTTCACCATCATCTCGTTCCGGGTCGGAGGCAATATCAAAAAGCTTGAAAAGCAGGATCGGGACGCCCAGATCAAGCACGAGAGAAGATCATCGTATTACTCTAACATCACCTCCGACCACACGTTTCACAAGGATATCCGCATATTTTCCTACAAACCGTCGCTGCTGCGCAAAATGGCGTATCATTATGATGTTAACACGCGGTTTTACGCAAAAATCAACCGCCGTCACGCGTTCAGCGAAATGCTGTCCAACACATTTTACGCGATACAGCTCGGGATAGGCTACGCGTTCATTATAGCGCTGCTGATTGGGCGGAGGATTTCCGTCGGGGACTTTACGCTCTACGTTTCCGCGCTCACAATGTACGCAAGCCTGATGGGGCGGATCTTAGAGAAGGCGGTCTATGTGCGCTCGTACGATATGTACTTTCACGATTTTAAGGAATATATAAATCTTCAAAATATGAAAGGGCAGTCTGATGTAAAGGTCGACCGTTCCGCGCTCGTATCTATTGAATTCAAAAACGTCTCGTTCCGCTACGTCGGCTCTGAGGCATACGCGCTGAAAAACGTCAGCATAAAAATCAGCGACAGCGACAGGATAGCTATCGTCGGGGAAAACGGCAGCGGCAAGACGACGTTTGTCAAGCTGTTAATGCGCCTGTACGACCCCACGGAGGGGCAGATCCTCGTGAACGGCGTCGATATCCGGGAGTATTCCTACGAGGATTACATCGACATATTTTCAGCGGTGTTCCAAGACTATTCGCTGTTCGCGACTACGATAGGCGAGAACATAACGATGAACGATCAATTGAAGGTAGACGACAAATTCGCCGGTGAATTGTCTGAGATAGGGCTGCTGACAAAGGCTATCTTGTCGTACCCCAAGCATTTTGAGACGTCAGTCTATAAAATATTTGACGACCAGGGCATTGAACCCAGCGGCGGGGAGGGGCAGCAGATCGCGATCGCGCGCTCACTGCACAAAAAAGCTAAAATAAACATACTCGACGAGCCCACAGCCGCGTTAGACCCCAAAATCGAATACGAGATATACCAGAAATACGACGCCATTACAAGAAAAAACCTCTCGTTTTTCGTTTCGCATCGTCTGGGGAGCTGCAAGTTTGCCAACCGGATACTTGTGTTTTCGGACGGGCGGATCATTGAGGACGGCAGCCATTCCGAGCTGCTTCGCAAAAACGGCGTATACAGCGAGCTCTACAATTATCAGGCGGCCTTGTATTCAGCCGCGGACGATGAATAAATATAATTAGATATTTTTTCACCCCGGATGAACCTTTCGCGCTCCGAAAACGTCTTTAACAGCGAAGACGTTTTCAATACTTAAAAAGCAAAGGAGGTGACGGGTACGGACAATGAAGAATTTGAGCGTATGTACGCCGAGTGCCGCAGCGCGCTGCAGCGGCTGTGCCGATACAAGCTGCCAAGTATCGCCGACGGCGACGATGTTTTGCAGGACACGGCGCTTACGGCGTGGGCGAACCGCGGCGCGGTGAAAAACGCGGAAAGCTTCAAGCCGTGGATATTCCGCATCGCCGCGAACAAGTGCAACGACTTTTACCGCAAGCGTGCAAGGTCTCAGGACATTCCGTTCGACGAGCTGACGGAGCTGATCGAGCTCCGGCTGGCTCAGACGCGTTACGGAATAACTGTCAAAGAAATTGTAGTCAAAGAAACCGTGACGGAAACGCTTGACGCGCTCGGCGGCGCCGACAGACAGCTACTGACGCTTTTTTATCTGCGGGACGTCCCGCAGGCGGAGATAGCGCGGCGGCTGAACATCCCGCTCGGAACGGTCAAGAGCCGGCTGAACGCGGCGCGAAAACGCTTCAGGTCAGAGTACCCGTCGCCGCCGCAAACGAAAGGGGTTTTATTTATGAAAAAGCTGCCGGGGCTTTTGCCGGAGTACAAAATCACAGCGACGGAGGAGGCTCCGTTTGAATGTGTGTGGGAGGAGCTAATGGGCTGGTTCCTCGTGCCGCGCTTGGGCGAGAAATTGTCGTGGGCGATCTACGACCAGCCCGGACGTGAAATAAGCGAAGAGTTCACGATGGAGGTCACGGGCAGTGCCGTCGTTCACGGCGCGCGCGGAGTGTCCGTAATGACAAAGCGGGACGCCAAGGAGGACGGCTGCGAGGAACGCGAATTTGTCGCGCAGCTCACGGATTCGCACTGCCGTTTTCTCGCGGAAACGCATACGCAGGACGGCGTGAAGCATTTGTACACGTTCCTTGACGCGGACGCGTTCCTCGACAACTGGGGCTTTGGAGAGGACAACTGCGGCAGCGATATTCACCCGAAACGCAAAGGCGTGATAACGCGCCGCGGCCGCGACATAACCTGCCCCGCCGAGAAATTTGTGTTTGACGTGATCGACCGTTGCATTGTAACCATAAACGGCCGGGACTACGACACTATCCGCCTGATGGACATTGAGTGCTACAACTCGGGCATGGCGAGCGAGCAGTATATCGGCCGCGACGGCCGCACAGTTCTTTGGCGCCGCTTCAACCGCGACAACTGGCATTTCAGCTTTTACAAGCAAAAATGGAGCGAAAAGCTGCCGGACAACGAACGGCTCACGATAAACGGCGAGACCTACGTGCATTGGTACGACTGCATCACAGATCATATTTGCTGAATAACGGCATACGGAACAGAGCGCGGCGCGGAGAGAGCATTCTCTCCGCGCCGCGCAAGAGCTTTCTATTAGCGGAAAACGATTCTTCCGTTATCAAATGCAAAACCGTACTCGCTCATATTTGCTTTGATAATATCATAGCCGTCGTGTTCCACGGCTTTCAACACTTCTTCAAGGTAGTGTTTGTGCTCTTTCTTTTCCCAATATACCTTGTGCTCTTGCGGATCATCAAAAATCGGTCCGGTATTCATATCACTTGTATCTACGTTTTCAAAATATTTCGAGAGCTCCGGCGACAGACCGGTGATGTCGCCATTATTATCGATCGCCAAATCCGTAATTGTAACCGCACCGCCCGTGAACTTTTCCAAAAAGCATTCAGTTTCAGTGATGATTTGTGAAAAAACATCTCCCGGTTGCTTTTTCATATTTTGCAACCAGATATATGCTGCTGAGCTTGCTCCGGCGCCATCGGCACGTTGATTAAAACGCGCTTCAACTGCTAGTCGTTTTTCCTCATTGGCTATGCCCCGCACGGAGAATTTGGAATCTTTCAGCGTGACGGTTATATGCTTTAGCTCATCTCCCGAAACACCAAGCTCGTCAAATATTTTATTCCACTTATTCGTTAAATTTGTCACGCTGCGATATTTTACAGCTGCGTCCGCCTCTTTTCCGTTTGCGCCATACATTACCCGGTCTTCCGCCGCAGTCAATTCTTCGCCTGACATACACCGTTCGCGAAGCTTTCGGCCTTCTTCTTGAAACTCTGCACTATATTGAACTTCGCGCGTCAGGATGAAATTTTCGCTGTAGAAATCGCGTTTGGATAGAATATCGTCGTAACCGCGCAACGCCTGTTCGTATAGCCGACGAACCTCGTAATCCGAGCTCTGCCCGTAGTATTTCATATTCATACTGTATTTCTTGAATTCACTATAGCTCACACCGCGCAACGGCTTTCCGGAAATGATTTGCTGATGGATCGCTTCAAGCTGTGCGTCAGGTGAGAGCTCTATTGAATCACGCTCAAAAAAATTCTGTCCGGCATGGCTTCTTGGCATCATACTCCCGGTTGCAACATCCGAACGATTCGTGTACCTATTTCTATAGAAAACACTCCACCAGCTTAAACGGGAGTCTGAACCGCGTATATTCATATGAGTTCCTCCTGTTCAAACATCATTGATTTTATTCAGTGTATTTCGCTTTGATTACTGTTTTCAACTAAATGCGTATTTGGAATGCGATGCAAGCGCAGAGTCATATTCAAAAGACATCGCGAGATGAAGTCCACCGCTTAATCTGTTAGCATAATCGGCATATTGAATTTGTGATACATAATATCCGCTGTTCAAAGTTTTTATATAATTACAGACATAATCGAAAGAGTTCAATCTCAACAATTTCAAAATATCAATCCGCTTTAGCACTTCTTTCGTATATGGGCGTTTTGAATCCAAAAATGCTATTGATTTCAAAAATTGTGCACATTCATAGCTATTTAGTAAAGCGACAGTAATTAAGGCATCTTCAGCATTATCAAAACCGATAAAGTAGCAAGTATCATCTAACATTATAGGTAAATCACTCATAATCAAAGAAAACTTAGGCTCTTTATAAAAACCTGAAATGCCTATTTTGTATTTTGAGAATGAATAATCACCCACACCAAAAACTGCAAATGGGGGAGCCTTCTTGTAAATTGTTGAGCGTCTGGCATTAAGCATATTTGCATATCTTAACAAGTAATCCCATACGCTCTTTTCTTTTTGCTCAATAGAGAATGTGTCGGCATTAACTTTATTTTGTGTTACAATAACATATTTTTTCGTTTCTGTAATAATATAGCCCTTAATGTCAGAACTCTTTATTAATGGAAAAATATATTGACCGATAGGCAAGGAAAGTGTCTCGCCAAAGCCGTTAATAAATGTCCCATCTTCATTACATTTCAATTCCATCACTTTTGAGCAGTCGTGCTTAATACCTTGTCGCCATTCAAATTGACAAATGCCGTCAATATTTGCAACGGTGTCATTTGTGGCGGTATTGGATAAAAAAGCGCCTTCAACCCAACCAAATTGTCGTTCTTTCTTATTCGTGTAATAATCGAAAACATCACATACGGTAGAACGATTATGCCCGAGAGTTACAACGAATAATCCAGCGTCACAACTGACATTGAAAACATCGTTCGCATTGAATACAAACATATCAGCGGCTGAGATTTCAAAGTGGTAATTCTCAATATCACGAATTATATTTTTAGCCACTATGGTTTTGCATAGCATTGCAAGGGTACAATTGTAACCTGAAAATTCGCTTAATAATTGCAATATAATGTATTCTGCAATGTCAAAATTCCCTTTGCCTGTTATTGCGTCTAATCCTGAATGACCCTTAAAATTTTCTTTCAGTGGCAAATTGTAGCTATTTATAGCCGACAGCTGTGAATTGGTAACCCAAGGTGGATTGCCAATAATCAGGATACTCTCATTTCGTGTTATGCATCCTTTAATATCGCTAAAATCGAAAGAAAATATATCTTCGTTATACAGAGTAATATTGCGGGGAAAACTTTGTGGCAAAATACGTTGTTGCGCCGCAGCGAAATATTTCTTGTTTAACTCAACTCCAAATACTGACTGAACATCGTCAAATTCGGCGAGTGCACTTTCGATGAAATTCCCCGTCCCAAACGTCGGCTCAAACACGACCGCCGGGGAAAGTGAATAAACATCTTTCAATTTAGCACAAACAGACCGTGCAAACGGCAACGGCGTTTGATAGTCCCCGTATTCAATCGTTGTCGTTGCTTTATTTCTTGTAATCATAATTGACTATTCCATCCACGCTATTTGAAAGCGAAATAACTCGTTGATACTGTAATCTCCATTGTAGTGCATTCGATATGGTTAAATATCCTTGAACTATTTCTCGCTCTAAAACTTCCTTTGCTAATCGCTCAAGGGTTATTTCATCACCTGGAATATTCCTATCCATAAAATAAGCAACAACATCCTCCTTCGTCGCTCCATCTTTTAACATTTCAATAAGCCGTTTTGTGGTTGTAAAATCGGCAGTACGTTCTTTTGAAACAAATGTGCAATTAAAGAAATCCAGCTTACTGGTCCCATCCAAATCTTTCTTTTCATAAACAAGCACAAGCAGATTATAACCAAGCCCGAAAATCTTTTGGCGTGAATCTTTGTACGGACAAGAGGATTGCGGCTGACGATACGAATAACCTTAATGTCTGTGTTTATCTCTGGCGCAGGCAAGTCGATACCAGATGCACTATTGCCCAACTTCACCAAAAATCTATTCGACAAATAGTGTTTTAGTCGATGCTCAACAAACGTGCCAACGGCTTTGCCATCGGTAATTCCTATCAATTCTGGGTAGTCCTTTTGACTCGCGGTATAGCAAAATTCTTTGGCGGCTATGTAAAGTTTTTCGAGCGTCAAAGGCGCTTTATTACTCATCGTATTTCCTCCTTATCGCTGTTTGGCGCGTCATTTGATTCTTTGGCAAGCGTGAACAGTTCGCCAACATGGGACACCTGAATAGGTCACACAGTTTCTCAATCGTAGCGAAGCCAATCCTGTATTCTCGTGGACTTCACGTATCTTACACCTATGCTTATCCATAAGCAAAGACAAATTAATCTGCAATCGTGACATCAAATATCCTGCCTTGATTAATAACATGATTATTTTAGCATACATTTTCACTCCTGTCAAGAGGGCGTTTTTCAGCCGATAGGCTGCTTTTGCGGCTGAAAACTGCCTTGAAGTCACTATTCACGCCATTCTTGGCGGATATGCCGCGCGATTCACCGTTATTGATAAAACGCTCGCTCGAAATGAGAGATATTTTATGCAATGATACAAAAACAAAAAAACATCCTTGACAAAACAGTCCGAACGCCCTTACTCCGGCTTCCGCGGATGCTGCAGCCGCCCGTAGACGTACCACAGCAGCACGATGATCTGCATCACCGCGCACACCGTGAACATCAGGAAGGCGGATTCAAAATGCATCATCTGGATCAGCAGAAAAACGCAGGCCGCGACAGTCCACGCGAGCGCCGAGACCGATATAAACCGCGCCAAATGTCCCCACCAGAGCGCCGACAGCACGACGTACACGGCGGCGCTCACAGGCACGGCGAAGATGAAGGAGAGCCAAGCGTACTTTACGTCCGGAGCGAAGATCATAAGCGCGGCGAAGACAGTCGTCGCGGCGAACCACACGAGCGCCACAAGCTGAAAGCACATGACGACGCGGCGTTTTTCGGCGAGGCCCGGGTCCGGCGGCGGGATCGGGGCGTTTTCGCTTATCAAATCGTTTGCGGTCACGCCGAAGAGCTCCGCCATCCGGCAGAGGATGTATATATCGGGGGCGCCGGCGGCGCGCTCCCATTTTGAGACGGATTTATCCGAGTAATTTATGCGTTCGGCAAGCTCCGTCTGCGTCATTCCCGCGAGCTTGCGGTAATACGCGATGTTCGCGGCAATGCGCGCGTGCAGTATCGTTTCGGCGGACGCGTCAGGTTTCATTGATTCACCTCATCTGATATCGAAATTTGCTCTAGAGTGATATTATAAGCGCGGCAAGCCTTTTTGTCAACTCTACTGACGGTAGAAATAAAAAAACGGCTCCACCGAAGCGATAAAAAAGAATAGAGCGCCGTTCTCGCGGCAGTAGCTTGCGTTTTTTGCGGGACATTCGTATAATCGGCAAAGCGCCTTGCTTATCAGGCCAAGGCAAAATTTTTACTGGAGGCTGAGCGCAATGTCTGAATATGTTATCACCTGTTGTTCCACCGCGGATTTGACTCGAGAATATTTCACGGAGAGGGACGTCCCGCTCGGGTACTTCAAGTTCACGATGAACGGGAAGACCTACGCGGACGACTTCGGAGAAACGATGCCGCTGAAGGAGTTTTACGAAACCGTCGCCGCGGGTGCGATGCCCGTGACCTCGCAGCTCAACGTGACGGAGTATATCGCGCTGTTCGAGCCGTTTTTGCGCGCGGGGACGGACGTCCTGCATCTCGCGCTGTCAAGCGGCATTTCGGGCTCATACGGCTCCGCGAAGATCGCGGAGGAGGAGCTGCGCCCCAAATACCCGGACCGGAAAATCTATGTGATAGACTCGCTGGCGGCAAGCTCCGGCTACGGGCTGCTGCTCGACGCGGCGCTTGATATGCGCGACGCGGGGGAAACTATCGACCGGACTATGGCGTGGGTCGAGGCGAACAAGCTGAAGCTCAACCATTGGTTTTTCACATCGGATTTAACGCATTTGAAGCGCGGCGGGCGCGTATCCGGCGCCGC
>JAISAA010000218.1 GCA_031266955.1 Oscillospiraceae bacterium
CCGCAGTTTAAGCCCGTCGTCGCGCTCGTGATAATATCCGGCGTGGCGTTCGGCGGGGAGGCGGGGTTCCTTGTGGGCGCCGCCACCGGGTTTATTTCAAATTTCTTTTTCTCACAGGGGCCGTGGACGCCTTGGCAAATGTTCGCGTTCGGCGTGATCGGGTTTTTGGCGGGAGTTTTATTCAGGCGGGGATGGCTGCGGCGCAATCCGGCGTCGCTCGCAGTGTTCGGCGCCGTGGCGACCGTCGTCATTTACGGCGGGATCATGAACCCCGCGATGGTGCTGATGTATCAGCCCTCGCCGAACAAAATGATGTTTCTCGCCGCGTATTTACAGGGCCTGCCGTTCGACCTCGTCCACGCTGCGGCGACGGTCACGTTCACGCTGATTTTCTCGCGCGCTATGCTTGAAAAGCTTGACAGGATAAAAATCAAATACGGACTGGTCGAAACGGAGGATACTAAATGATACGCGGAAAATATACCGATATCGCAAAGCTCCCGGAGCGCGACGGGGGAGTGGTCGTAATTCGCGGGCACATCCGCGCCAACCGCGCCGGCGCACGCGTCGGATTTATCGAAATCAACGACGGCACGCGTTTTGCCGGATGTCAAGTCGTCTACGATTCGGTTCTGCTCGCCGACGCCGCGAAGCATCCCGTCGGCGCCGCCGTCGAGGTCGAAGGTGAGCTGGTCTTCACGCCGGAGTCCCGCCAGCCGTTTGAGGTGCGCGCCGATAAAATAACGCTCATAGGCGGCTGCGACGCCGACTATCCTATGCAGAAAAAGCGGCACACGCTCGAATTTCTGCGCGAGATTCCGCATCTGCGCGCGCGGACAAATACGTTCTCCGCGCTGTTCCGCGTGCGCGATACGCTGTCCGCCGCGATACACGAATATCTGCGCGGCGAGGGTTTTATGTACGTCGCGACGCCGATAATCACGGGAAGCGACGCCGAGGGCGCGGGCGAGGTTTTCGGCGTCACCGCCGGGGGAGACTCCGGCTTTTTCGACCGCGACGCGAAGCTCACGGTGTCCGGACAGCTCCATGTGGAGCCCTTCGCGCTGGCCTATGACAAGGCTTACACTTTCGGCCCGACGTTCCGCGCCGAAAACTCGAATACGCCCACTCACGCCGCCGAATTCTGGATGGTGGAGCCGGAAATAAGCTTCGCCGATCTCGAGGACGATATGTCCGTTATGGAGGCGATGGTGAAGCATTGCGTCTCGGCGGTTTTAGAGCGCTGTCCCGACGAAATGCGTTTTTTCAACGACATAATCGACCCAAAGCGCGAGCTTATCGCGCGGCTTAAAGCCGTGACAAGCCCGCGCTTTTACAAAATGACGTACACGGAGGCGATAGCGGAGCTCGAGCGCTCCGGCGCCGATTTCAAGTTCCCCGTCAAGTGGGGCCTTGACCTGAAAACCGAGCACGAGCGCTTTTTATGCGAGCAAGTCGCCCGCGGCCCGCTTTTTATCACCGATTATCCCAAAGAGATCAAAGCGTTCTATATGCGCCAAAACGACGACGGCAGAACGGTCGCCGCGTGCGACTTGCTTGTGCCCGGCGTGGGCGAGCTGATTGGCGGCAGCCAGCGCGAGGAGCGCTATGATATCCTCCTTGCGCGAATGAGAGAGATGAACATCCCCGAGGAACCGCTGCGCTGGTACACAGACCTGCGCCGCTTCGGAAGCGTGCCGCATTCGGGCTTCGGCCTCGGCGTGGAGCGTTTTTTGCTCTATCTCACAGGCATCGGCAACATCCGCGATACGATCCCCTACGCGCGCACGCCGGGCCGGCTGCTTTTCTGACGCTCTTATCCGAGCTGCATATCAAGATAGACCGCGTCCGTGTCGTCGCGTGTGACGCCGAGATACCGCCTTGTTACGGAATAGCTCGAATGATTATAAATCTCCATAATGACGGTCGGCGGCACGCCGGATTTCCACGCGTGATAACCGAAGGTCTTGCGCAGCGAGTGGCACGATACGCGCTCTATTTCCAGCGCCTCCGACGCCCCGCGGACGATGCGGTATGCCTGAATGCGAGAAATGGGGCGGCCCGTCGCGACGTTAGCGAAAAGAGCTCCCTCGGGGTCTGTCGGGCGGTAATGCTTGCTGTATGTATCGAGCGCGCTTATCGCCTTTCTATGCAGCGCGATGATTTTCAGCTTTCCGGTCTTGCGCTCGATCAAGGTCACGGTCCCGCGGACCCGGCGCCGCTCAAAGTCGAAAACGTCGCCCCAACGCAGACTCAGAAGGTCTCCTATCCGGAGCGCTGTGTGGATGCCCAGCACGACGAGCGTGTGGTTGCGGATCTCCCCGCGAAAGAAGTAATAGCTTTCCATTGCCTGGATGGTTTTTTTGCTTCTGATCGGTTCTGTTGCGGACATAATTGTGTCCCCCTGACATAAAATTCACGCCCGCGCGGCGCTTTGTGCACCAAGCTTATCCGCCCGGGCGCGAAAATTGGTTGGGGAACCTATTATCAGTTGTTGTAGTTCTCGCCTTGTCTCGTGAACATTTCGTAATACTTGCCTTGCGCCGCAATGAGCTCGTCGTGCGTGCCGGATTCAATTATCTCTCCGTTTTCTACGTGGTAGATGATATCGAAATTGCGGACGGTGCTCAGGCGATGGGCGATCATTATTGTCGTTGCGGTGTTGGACTTGTCCAGAATGACTTGCATCAGGTTGTACTCAGCGAGCGGGTCGAGGGCGCTTGACGGTTCGTCAAGGAGAAGCAGACCGAACGCGCCGGTGAAAAGCCGCGCGAGCGCGACGCGCTGGGCTTCGCCGCCGGACAGGACGACGCCGTCTTCTGTGAACTCGCGGGATATCTGGACGTCGAGATTGCCGCCGGCTTTTTCGAGGACGCTTTGGAGGCCGAGGCGGTCGATCACTCGTAAAAGCTCCTCGTCTGTCGCGTCGTTGTAGACCGTTAAATTGTCGCGCAGGCTCATTGCGAGGATTCGCACATCTTGGTACGCGATACCGATATGGCGGCGCAGGGCGTGGACGTCATAGTCGCGGATGTCGCGCCCATTTATCAAGATTTTGCCGCCGCCCACGTCGTACAGCCGCAGCAAAAGCTTTGTCAGCGTGGATTTTCCCGCGCCGTTTTCGCCGACGATGGCGACGCGCTGGCCGGGTTTTACAGTGAGGTTGAAGCCTTTTATTCCAAATGCGGAGTTTTCATAGCCGAAGGCGATATCGTGAAGCTCTACGGAATAGACGCCGCCGGGCGCGGGGACGGCGTTTGGGTCCGGCGGCTCGATCACGGATTCCGCCTCAAAGAACGCGGCGATTTTTTCGCCCTCCAGCGTTTGTCTGAACAGCCCGGGTATGATGGAGAAAATTTGCGAAGTGTACGAGGTCAGTGATGCCGCCGCCACCGTGAGGCTCGCGTAAAGCCCGATTTTTGACGCGTCGCCAGCGATTATAAATATGACGATGTACGTAAGGATCACAATGCCTTGAAGCGACGTGATCCCGGTCTGAGGAATGCTGAACCTCATTATCCTTTTGTAGAACCGCGTATTGGAGCGAACAATAGAATCCGAACTCGCTCTGAACACGCGCAGCATTTTTTCACCCGCGCCCGAAGAACGCAGCTCGGCGGAGTTTTCTTTTTGCGTGATACAGCGGGCAACATAGCTCATAAAACGGGATTTGTCACTAAGCTCGGCAGTAATGTTCACGCTGGCTTTTGCCACCGGTAATTCCAGCACGGTCTGCAAAACGACGAATACAAGCGACAATAAAATGAGCGGCGGACTCATCGAGGCTATGATCGCGCCCATCGCTGCGACGGACGAAACGGCAATCAACAGCATGAACACAGACGAATAAGCGTTCAGGGATACCGAGGCGATCTGCTCCTGCGCGTACGTAAATTGAGAAAAAAACTCCGGATTGTCGCAATATTTGAAATCGGTGCCGATAGCTTTGACGTAAACGTCATTTCGGAGTGCGAGCATAACTTTTGTATTCATTACAGAATTCGTTATGTACGACAGGCCGTTGGACAATATATCCGCGGCGACTATCACCGCCGCGTACGCTCCGATCGTCGCAAGCGTCCGAGCCGTACCGACATCGTTTATTACGGCGTCGATAGCGGCTTTCGGCAGCAGCGCCGCTGCCGCGGCACTCAACGGGATGAAAATACCTTTTTGCACGATGGATAAAAGCATATACGCTTTGGCGTGCTTCCAGTACGGCTTTAAGAGAAACAGTATATAGCGCAGTTTCCGCAGTGTTTTCACAGTCTTTACCCTCCGATACGATTAGTTGTTGTAGTTCTCGCCCTGTCTCGTGAACATTTCGTAGTACTTGCCTTGCGCCGCAATGAGCTCGTCATGCGTGCCGGATTCGATTATCTCGCCGTTTTCGACGTGATAGATTATATCGAAATTGCGGACGGTGCTCAGGCGGTGGGCGATCATTATTGTCGTCGCGGTGTTGGACTTGTCCAAGATGACTTGCATCAGATTGTATTCGGCGAGCGGGTCGAGGGCGCTTGACGGTTCGTCGAGCAGGAGCAGACCGAATGTGCCGGTGAAAAGCCGCGCCAGCGCGACGCGCTGGGCTTCGCCGCCGGACAGGACTACGCCGTCCTCCGTGAATTCGCGGGATATCTGGACGTCGAGATTGCCGCCCGCCTTTTCGAGGACGCTTTGGAGACCGAGGCGGTCGATCACGCGGAGCAGTTCCTCATCCGTGGCGTCATTGTAGACGGTCAGATTGTCGCGTAGGCTCATCGCTAAAATGCGCACGTCCTGGTACGCTATGCCGATGTGGCGGCGCAGGGCGTGGACGTCGTAATCGCGGATGTCGCGACCGTTTATCAAAACCGCGCCGCCGGCCACGTCGTAGAGGCGCAGCAGGAGCTTTGTCAGCGTGGATTTTCCCGCGCCGTTTTCGCCGACGATGGCGACGCGCTGGCCGGGCTGGACGGTGAGATTGAAGTCTTTTATACCGAAAATAGAGTTTTCGTAGCCGAAAGACATATCACTAAACTCGACGGAATAGATGCCGTCCGGCGCGGGAACGGCATTGGGGTCGGGCGGCTCAATTGTTGATTCGGCTTCAAAGAATTTTGAGATTTTTTCGCCTTGCAGAGTGATCTGGAATATTTCTGTTACGAACATAAACAGCTGGGAAAGGTTAGCCGTGAGCATACTTGTCGCGGCTGTGAGGCTTGCGTACAGCCCTATTTTCGACGTATCGCCTTTTATGATGAACAATACGATGTACGCAAGGATTATTGAGCCTTGCAGAGGCGAGACGATGGACTGCGGGAGATAGAATTTTGAGATTTTTTTATAGTAAGAGACCAATATGTCTATGTATTTGCCCGTTGTATTCTTGTACGCGTTCAGCATTTTCGCTCCCGCGCCGGAGGAGCGCAGTTCCGCGGCGTTTTCTTTTTGCTGGAGACTGCGCGAGACATAGTTTACAAAACGGATTTGGCCGGTAAGCTTTTCTGAAAGGTCAACCGAGGCCTTTGTCTGTGGCAGCCGCATAATTACGGTTAGCACAACGAACGCGGCGGAAATTAAAATGAGCGTACGCTCCGCCGACGCGATAATCGCGCCCATCGCGAGTATGCTTGTAACGTCGGATATTAGCTGCACAACCTGCATAAAGGCGGAATTCGCATAGCTCGCGTAATATTGCTGCGCATAAGTGAATTGCGTGAAAAACTCCGGGTTGTCGTAATACTTAAAATCGGTGGCTATCGCTTTTTCGTTGACTTCCAACTGGAGGGCGAGGGAGATTTTTGTTTGCGCGACGTTCTGCACGACGAATGATAATATTTGCGACAGGACGGAGATGCCGAGGATTATCGCCGTGTAGACGCCTATCGTAGCCAGCGTGCGCGCCGGAGGGCTGCCGTTTGTAACTGAGTCGATTGCCGCTTTGGGCAACAAGACGCTTACGGTGCTTGCGATAGGGTTAAGCACAGCTTGCATCAGCAAAAATGTGAGCACATACACTTTGCCATGCTTCCAGATCGGCTTGATGAGAAACGGGATATAGCGGAGTTTTTTGAATTTTTTCATCGTTTTATCCCCTTGTAAATATTTATTTGTTGCAATCGCGACGCCATATGTAGGGGCGGGTTTGAAACCCGCCCTGATCCCCGTTGATTCGCCTGCCTGACAGGGCGGGTTTGAAACCCGCCCCTACGACGGGGAATGCGCGCCAAGACGGGGAACGCGCGGAAAATCAAATCAATTCGGACATAATGCCTATCCCCGCCTTTTCGAGCGCCGCGGCGGCGGATTCGTTGTCCTCGACGCGGATTATTACGTAAGCGCTGTCCTTTCCGTGGGCCACAAACGCGTACAGATATTCCACCTCGATGCCCGCGTCGGCGAGGACGCGCAGCGCTTTGGCGAGCGAGCCCGGTGTGTCGCCAATCGATACGGGCAGGACTTTGTTGATTTTCACGATATAGCCCGCGTCAGTGAGCGCGCGGAAGGCCGAATCGGGCTTATCGACTATCACGCGGAGCACGCCGAAATCCGCCGTGTCCGCGATGCTCAGCGCGCGCAGGTCGATGCCCGCCGCCGCCAAGACCTCTGTAACTTCTACAAGCTTGCCGGGCTTGTTCTCTACGAAAACTGATAGCTGTTCTGTGCCGATAAAATGATCTGTTGACATAATAATGATCTGTCCTTTCATTTATGAAAAATAGTTTTGAGAGCTCGCGTCGCGCCGAATGGCGCGTACCCCGTGCGCGCACGCACGTTATATCATATCTTATTCGCGCGATTATCTATCACGCGTACAGCTTTTCCCTCGCTGCGCGTGATGCTTTTCGGCGCGGCGAGAGAGACTTTTGCCTGGATGCCGAGCATAGATTTCAGTTTGTCCGAAACTTCTTTCTCGCGGCGGTTGAGCTGTTTTACCTCGTCGGAGAACATTTCGGGCGTAAGCTCCACTTTGACCTCCAAGGTGTCGGAGAAGTTTACGCGGTCAACGACGAGCTGATAATTCGCCTCGAAGCCGCAGTTTATCAAAACGGTTTCGATTTGCGAGGGGAACACGTTTACGCCGCGGATTATGAGCATATCGTCGCTGCGGCCCATAGGCTTTGCCATTTTGACAAGCGTTCTGCCGCAGGAGCATTTTTCGCGCGTCAGGACGCATATATCGCGCGTGCGGTAGCGCAGCAGGGGGAAGGCTTTTTTTGATATGGACGTGAAGACGAGCTCGCCTTTTTCGCCGTAGGGCAGGACCTCGCCCGTGTTCGGGTTTATTATCTCGGGGATGAAGTGGTCTTCGTTGACGTGCATACCCGTCTGCTCGGAGCACTCGAAAGAGACGCCGGGGCCGGATATTTCCGTAAGGCCGTAAATGTCATAGGCTTTTATGCCGAGCTTTGCCTCTATGTGGCGGCGCATTTCCTCGCTCCAGGCCTCCGCGCCGAAGATGCCGGCTTTGAGCTTGATTTTATCGCGGTTGCCGGTCTCGTGGATCGTTTCGGCGAGATACGCGGCGTAGCTTGGGGTGCAGCATAAAATCGTGGAGCCGAGGTCGGTCATAAACTGAATCTGCCGCTCCGTGTTGCCCGAGGACATCGGCAGCGTCAGAGAGCCTACTTTATGACTGCCGCCGTTGAGCCCCGGCCCGCCCGTGAACAGCCCGTAGCCGTAAGAGACGTGGACGACGTCGTCCCGCGTCCCGCCGGCGGCGACGATGGCGCGGGCGCAGCATTCGTCCCAGAGCTCCACGTCGGCCTGCGTGTAAAACGCCACGACGCGCCGCCCCGTCGTGCCCGACGTGGACTGTATCCTCACGCAGTCGGACAGCGGCACGGCGAGAAGGCCGTAAGGGTACGCGTCGCGCAGGTCGTCTTTCGAGAGGAACGGCAGAAGGCTCAGGTCGTCAACTGTTTTGACGTCGTTGGGGGCGACGCCCTTTTTG
>JAISAA010000231.1 GCA_031266955.1 Oscillospiraceae bacterium
ATGCCGTTCGTGAAGTCGCGGTCTTCGAGCGGGATCATTTCGGCTTGCGCCGCCGCGTCGAACCGGCGTTTATCAAGTGATATTCCGTTCATCGTGCGCATACTGCTCACGCTGTCCTCTTCATACGTTATCAGGCCGCAGATGAATTCCCAGGCGGCGTCTTTGTTCGGCGACGACTCGGCGATGGCGTAGCCGCCGTTCGACATTATGATGCTGCCGCTGGAGCCCACCGTCGGATAGCCTATGAGCGTCGTTTTCTCGCCGAACATAACGTCCAAATCGCGCGCCACGCGGGGCGCGTTGCTGTAGATATACTCGCTGTACAAAAGCACGCGGTCTTCGATATACGCGTTCTCCATTTCGCGCTGATATTCGAGGTACGACGACTGGTCGCTGTATATCGAGTTGTAATCTATCTCCTTCGGGAAGCGCTTGCTGAAATTCAGCATATCGATGAATTCCTGACTGTTGAACGAGCACGTCCCCGCCGCCCAGTCCACGTAGTTGTCCATCCCGAGCCACATCGCGGAATTCAGCCAAGAGGGCGCCGTCATCTGGTTCAGCACGGTGGCGCCGGGGTACTTATCGGCTATCTCGGCGAGCTCCGCCGTCGTCATACTCGCGCGGTCACCGAATATTGACGCTTTTCCGGCGAGCGTCATTATATTAAATGTGGGCATTATCTGATATATCTTGCCGTCCTTCGCCCCGAGCGTGAGAATGTTTTCAAACAGATTTTCGCGCGCGACGCCGTATTTTCCGGATTCGAGCAGCGGCGTCAGGTCCGCCAGCACGCCCTTGGACGTGTACTTCGCGGTTTGCCCCGAAAGTGTGATGATGTCCGGCGCGCGCCCGCTGAGAATATCCATATCGAGCTGCGTCTGGCCTTTAGTATAGTCGTCGTTCGTGTTGTATTCGGAATAGTCCTTTACCATTATGCGCGTCGTGCGGCTGGCTTTGTTGAAGCGCGTGACGGCGGCTGTGTCGCTGTAAAGCGCGCCGAGCGTCAGCACTGTTTTGCCTTCGAGCGTCGCTGTTTTGTCCTCCGTGAGGATCGACACCGTCGTCGTGTCGCCGTTCATCCCGCCGCCGTAGCTTACGACCGCCATAACAAATCCGCCGCCGTCTATCGGCGCGAAATACTGGTTTCCGTCAAAGGCGAGGTCTGAGTTTATGAAATCGACGATTTTTTTGCTGGTCATCGTCGCGCCGTCCATCCCGTATAACCCGGCCTGGTATTGATAGTAGAATAAATAATCGCCGCTGCCGGGGTATACGCCGTTGAAGTAGTGCGAGCCGTTGTATTTCATCGGCGTACCAGCGGACTTCGCGGCGGCGTCTATGGGCTTGAAGGAATAGCCCCAGCTTGTGCCCGTCTGTTCCTGCACCGCGTAAATGACCTCGCCGGTATTTGCTCTTGTCACGGCCTGAATGTACGACGACGACTGCTCTGAGACGGAGAACGAATGCTTGCCGTCCGGCGTGTAGACGTGTATCTCCTGCGACTGTAAATATACATTTCCGCTGGCGTCGTGCAGGATATCCTGCACCCAGGTGTCGCCGAGCTCCCCGCCCTCCTTGGACGACAGGTCGGTGTTGAACACCTCCGTCCCGTCGGGGGCGAGCTTTATCAGGCTGAACTTGTTTTCATAAATCGGATTCAGCTCATCAGTGTAGTCGCTGTGCGAGACGGACAGCGCGATGTAAACGCCGCCGTCGGCGTCCGCGTCGAAGGCGGCGATGTTTACGTAGTCGTGTACCGTAACCGGGGCCTCGAAGTCCACGTTCGTTTGCGCTTCCGGTTCTTGCTCCCAGTGCGTTTTGACGTCGCCGCCGGTGAGGTCGCAGGATATCAGAGTCTGCACCGTCGGCTGATACGACTGGTTCTTTTCGTCCTCGTCCGCCTCGGCCTCCGGCTGAGGCGCGAGCTTATAGCCGTTGAAGTAAACGCGGCCTCCCGCGGATTTGACGCCGTTGTAGTTCACGCCGGCAAGCTCTATCGGCAGCGGCGTTTCGGTGTAGACGTTCTCGAACGCGATCTTTTCGCCGGGGGCGCCGGACGGGTTTGCGCCGGGATTTGTTGTTTTGCCGCAGCCGGCGAGCGCGAGGGACACGAGCGTTATCAGCGCCGCGAGACATCGGGTAACCTTTTTCATTTTCATTCTCTCCTTAAAAATCCTCGAAATATTTTTCCGCTTCTCCGGGAACCTTGTAGGGGCGAACCTATGTGTTCGCCCTGGAGGGCGCGCATTCATCGGGGGCATACGCATTCGTTAGGGTGTGTGCATTCATCCAGGGCGGACACACAGGTCCGCCCCTACGGACGTGGGGAACGGCGCGTTCCCCGGGCGCGCGCACGTTAAATCAACTGCTCTCGCTCACGTAGAGCGACACGCGGCTTTGGATTATGTTTGCGGTTTCCTCGGCGGATTTGGCGCCGGACCAGAAGGCTTGCGCTTCCTCCATAATGATGGCCGATATCTGCTCGTCGGTCGAGAAGAGCGTGCGCGCGCCCGTTATCGCGCGCGTCGCGCGGTCAACGTCGTCCTGCGTGAGCGCGTAGTTGTCGAAGAACGGGTCGGTTTTGTCTATATCGTCGGCGGAGTACAGTATATTGCCGGACGAGCCGCCTTCGGGGTACGGCCTTATGGTTTGCACGCCGTTCTCGAAGTCGCGGTCTTCAAGCGGGATCATTTCCGCGCGCGCTTTCGCCTCGAACACGTTTTTATTGATGGACATTCCGTTAAAAATACTGGAAGGCTTGTTGTCCTCGTCGTCGGCGTGGGTTATCACGTCGCAGATGAATTCCCACGCAATATCTTTATTTTGCGACGCGGCGGTGATCGCGTAGCCGCCCCACGGGGAGATCACGTTCCCGTTGTCCCCTGTCGTCGGATAGCCGACGAGCGCCGATTTTTCGCCGAACATAAAGTCCATATCGCGCGCGACGCGCGGGCCGTACACGGTATAGTTCATCAAAAGCGTGCGTTCCTCGGGGAACGTCGTTTCCATATCGCGCTCGCGCTCCATATACGCCGAGGCGTCGTTCATCGCGTTGTAATCTATCTCCATCGGGAAGCGCTTGCTGAAGTTCAGCGAGTCGATGAAGTCCTGACTGTTGAACGCGCACGTGCCGGCGGCCCAGTCAACATAAGTATCCATTCCCAGCCACAGCGCGTTGACAAGCCACGTGTCGGACGTCATATTCTGCATTACCGCGGCGTCCGGGTGCGCATCGGCGATCTCGGCGAGCTTCGCCGTCGTTATGCCCGCGCCGTCGCCGAAGATGGAGGCTTTGCCGGCGAGCGTCATTATCGTAAAGCGCGGCGTGATGTGATAGATATTCCCGTCGGGCGAGCCGGCGGTCAGGATGTTTTCAAAAAGGTTTTCGCGCAGCACGCCGTGCTTTCCCGAATCGAGAAACGGCGTTAAGTCCGCGAGCGCGCCCTTTGACACATATTTTGCGCTTGAGCCCTGCTGCATCGAAATAATATCCGGGCCCCGAGAGCTGATTATGTCGAGGTCAAGCTGAGTCTGCCCTCTTGTGCGGTCGTCCGCCGTGTTGTACTCGGCGTAGTCTTTTACTATTATACGCGCGGTCTTGCTCGCTTTATTAAAGCGCGTGACGTCGTCGGCGTTGCCGTAAAGCACGCCGAGGGTCAGCACTGTTTTGCCCTCAAGCGTCGCGTTTTTGTTCTCCGTCAGGAGGAAGGCCGCCGTAGTCTGCTCCCCTGTGCGGCCGTCGTATTCGCTGCCCGTCATAATAAAGCCGCCGTCGTCCGTCGAGCAGAACGACTTCGACCCGGCGGAGCTTATATCGGAATTCACGAAATCAAGGACCTTTTCGCCTGTGACGGTATCCCGCTTCATCCCGTATATCCCCTTTTGGTACGGATAGTAGAATATATAGCCGCTGTTCCCGCGATAACATTCGTTAAAATAATGAGTGCCGCTGTACTTTAAGACCTTGTCCGACGCCGCGCCGGCGGCAAAGTCTATCGTCTTGAACAGATAAGCATTTCCGGCGGTCGCCGCGTCGTTCATGATGTACATCACGTCGCCAGTATCGGTCGCCGCCATCCGCTCTATATACGGCGTCTCCGTTACCGCGAACGCGTAGCTCCCGTCGGAGGAAAACACGTAAATGCCTTCGCCTTTCAGATAGATATTTCCTGATGCGTCGTGCGTCATCTCCTGCACGTAAATGTTGGCGAGCTCGCCGCCCCCGGCCTCCGACAAGTCGTCGATATTACAGAGCTCCGCGCCGTCGGGGGAGAGCTTTATGAGGCTTTTTTTATCCTCGTAAACCGGGTCGCGCGCGTCCGTTTCGTCCTCATGCGTGGTGTTTAACAACAGCCACACGTTGCCGTCCGCGTCCACGTCAAAGGCCGAAAGCTGCGTTAAATCCCGAATCTTTGCCGCGCCGTCGTTCCGGAATTCGTATTCCCAATGCGTTTTTACGTTTTCGCCGTTAAAATCGCACGAAATAAGCTTCATCAGCGCGCTGCGAACGTCCGTCCCGTCGTCCATAGTCTCGCGGTTATACTGCGTGTAGCCGCTGAAATACACGCGATCCCCGGCTGAGACTACTCCGTTGTAGTCAATGGAGTCCAGCGCGACCGTCATCGGCGTTTCCGCGAAGACGTTCTCGAACGCGATCTGCGTTCCCGGCGTTTTGGACGCGCCGGGCGCGGCATTGTTCCCGGCCTTATCCGCCCCGCCGCAGCCGGTGAGCAGCAGCGACAAAATTATAAACGACGCCGAAAGACGCCCGGTGAATTTTTTCATTGCAATACGTCTCCTTAATAATAATTTGCACGACGTTTTCCGTAGGGGCAGCCCTTGCGGCTGCCCTGTTCGTTGCCGGCGGGAGGAGGGCAACCGCGAGGGTTGCCCCTACGGGAACGCGTGGTGCCGGCGGTCACATTCAATTTCGCGGCGCGCCCCGATTATGGCGGCCCCGTAGGGGCGGACCTATGTGTCCGCCCTGAGGTTAATCCGCGTGATTCACCTGTGGGTAAACCTGCGTAACCTACCCAGGGCAAACACATAGGTTTGCCCCTACAATACGGGGGACGGGACGCGCGCGACCGCCGCGACCGCCGCGTTCCCCGTGCGCGCACGCACGTTCAATCGCAATTACAATCATACGTCCGCCCTCTCAGCGTCACCGCTCCGCCGTTCCCCGATTGCCTTGGCCTTTCTCACGACCCAAGGGATGAACAGGCCGCGCCGCCTGTACAGCTTTACCAGCAATATGATGACCGCAACAAGCGGCAGCGCCGCGAAGATGAGCGAGAGCAGCAGGAACACCGCTCCGCGCAGCGCCTCCTCCCGCGCCGCGTTTTCCCAATACGGCAGGGCGACGGCGTTTTTGCGCTCGACGTACGTTCCGAGGTCGCCGAGCATCGCGAGCATACTGCCTCGCGTAAAGCGCAGCGAATTTTCTATCAAGACCCGCTCGCCGGCGGGCACGGCTGTCAGCAAGCCCTCCACCGCCTGCATCCCGTAGCCCGAGATCGGCGTTGACAGGACAAAATCCAGCGCCGTCAGCTCGGCGGCGGCGCTTATTTTCTCCAAAAGCTCAAAGCTGGCGTAAATGCTGCTCTCCGCCTCGTCGCCGGAGGGCTTCTCGAACACCCCCGCGACGACGCAGGGGATGCCGCCGACCTCGACGGACATACCCGCGACGTCGTACCCGCCGAACACGCGCCACGCGGCGTTCAAGTCGAGCATCACATAGTCCTTTGACGCTTCGCCCGTGTTGATGTATTGCCCGGAAACAAGCGTTGCCGGGTGGAAGAAAAAGAAATCACCCATTATCCCCGTGACGGTGACGGAGGACGAGCCGTTTTTCCCGCCCGTGACGACGGCATTGCCAGTGCCGGACGCCGCGTCGATCCACAGCCGCGCGCCGTCCTTCGGCGCGTCGATGCCGTCCGCGACGTATTTTTCCTCCAGCCCCTGCCGCAGGCGCATCATACTCTCGTACCCGAAGCGCGTTCCCTTGGCGAGAAACGCCGAGACTTGCGAGTAGCCCATCTCGGAGCTTTTAAGGCTGCCGAGCGGCGCGGCGGACGCGGCTGCCGCGTCAATTGACGCGGTCTCGTCCGGCGTTTCCGTTTCCTCCGGCGTCGGGGTGGGAGACGGCTTTGCTTTCGCCGCCGCGCCGCCCCAGTATTCCGCCGCGCGCTGGTCGTAAAGCCCGCTTCCCGAATAGGACGCGAGCGCGAAGAACAGCGCCGACAGCGCAAGGCTGACCGCCGCCGCGAGAATAAACGCGCGCGGCAGCGGCAGCTTCAGTTTTTTTCTAAGCCCGCTCATCCGGCGAGCCTGACCTGCGTGTTTTCAAGCACGGGCTTTGAAGCCTGCGTTATGATGAACGGCGCCCACTCGTCAAACGTGCCGGAGATTGCCGTGTTCTTGCTGTCGGAATTTACGACCTCGACGTCGGCGCGCACGGCGATATACCGCGTGCCGAGCGGGGCTTGCTTCGCCTGCGCTATCAGCACGAATTTGCCGTTGGAGTCCTCGCGCACGGCGTTGTTCGGGACGACGTTTTCGTAATACTGCGTCCTCGTGCCGATGGACAGCTCAAGCTGCTGGCCGGCTGTGACGTCGCCCTCGACGTCGAACTCTAAGAGCTTGTTGCGCGTGGGGTTATCCCTGTCGGTTTTTATCGCGGTGAGCGTGCAGGTTATGCCGCTGCTGCCCCACGCGTTTATATTCGCGACGTCGCCGATGCGCACGCGCTGCGCTTCCTCGTTCGTCACCGATTTGCTGAGCGTGAAGCCCTTGCCGTTTATCTCGATTTGCGCCAGCGGCTCGCCGGGCGCGGTGTTGTCGCCCGCGACCTTGCCTATGGACATTACGGCGCCGCCGTATTTCGTCGTCACCTCACTGCCCGTTTCCTTCCCGCGCAGGCGCTCGACCTCCTCCTGCTGGTCCGATATCTCACCGAGCATACGCTGGACCTCTATATTGTTCAGCGAGACCTGCTTGTCGGCGGCGTCCTGCGCCACCTCTATCGCGAAAAGCTTGTCTTCAAGCGCGCGTTCGGCTGTTTTTATCGCCTCGTCGGCGGCGCGGAGGGCCTGTTCGAGCGTCAGCACGACGCCGGCAGTCGTGAGGCCGGCTTTTTCCTGGACCTTGGCGAGCTCCTCTTTCGCCGTCGTCTCGGCGCGCTGAAGGTCTTTTTGGGTCTGGGTTTTGGCCCTGATTTGCTTGTCGAGCTCGGCTGATTCTTTTTTGCCCGTTACGTTGAGGTCTTTTGTGGCGTCGTCGAAGCGCTTTTGAGCGCTGTCCTTTGAGACTTGTGCATTGTTCCACGCTTGCTGCGCTTTTTCATATTCGTTTCTGTAATAGTCGAGCGTGAACGCGTGCCCGCTTTCAAGATTCGCGAGCGCCTCGGTTGCGCCGGTAAGCACGATTTGTGCTTGAATGTAGTCGAAGGCCGCCGTCGTCACTGCGTCATCTTTGTATACCGTCAAAGCATTTCCAAGTGAAAGCAGGGTTTTAAGCTTTTCGTTGAGTTGAGCCGGAGTATTTGTTTCACTGCGCAAGTCAGCGTATGCTTGGGGATAGTCAGTAGGAGCAGACTTGTTTTTATCAGCATAGGCTTCAGAAAACGCCGCGTCCACCGCCGCCAATCCCACCGTTAGTGTTATGCCCACTTGTTTCTCGGCATCAGCAACTCTCTGCAAATACCTCGCTCTGTCCGGAACGTCAATTACGCCGTTTTGCGCGTTGTTCCACGTTTGCTGCGCCAAGTCCATTTCGGACTTGGTAAACGACAGATAGTCATTCGCCGCGTCCACGGCGCGTTGCAGTTCTTTCAACGCGTCGTCAAGCAGTTCGGGGTCTATCGACGTTATGATGCTTGACTTTTTGTCGTTGAGAACCTCGATCTCCGTCGTTATGGTCTTGACTTTTTCCGTCGCGGTCTCGGCGGTTTTTTCCGCCTGTTCGAGCTGCGTTGAGAACTGCTCCAGCGTTACGCGCTTGTCGGAAGCTTCGCTTACGGCTTCCTGTAAATCGGCGACGTCGCGCTGGTCGGTCTTGCTCGCGCCCTCGGACGGGAGGTTTATCAGAAACTTGCTGTACTCGCGCCGGAGGTTTTCAAGCGCTTTTTCGGCGGCCTTCAGCTCCGTCGAGTCCGCCGGCTCCAGCTCGAATATCGCCTGTCCGGCCTCGACCATATCGCCGACGCGCACGAGCACTTTTTTGATCTGGCGCGTCGCGTCGAGGTTCACGGCCCACGTTTCGTTTGCCGTCACCGTGCCCGTGAGGCGCACGGCTGTGGATATTTCGCCGCCGTAGGCGTTCTGCCCCGACACCTCGGGTAAAGAGCGGTTTAATATAGTGTTTGAGAAAAACGTCAGCGCGAGAAGCGCCGCTAAGAATATTATCGCCGCGTTTTTCACCCACGCCCGGTTTACTGTTTTCATAGTCAAAAAATCCCCTATCCTTTTAATCCGCCTGAGTATGTGATGCCCTCTATCAAATATTCCTCGCCGTAGAGGAACAGCAGTATCGCCGGGACCATATATATCGTCGCGACGGCGAACGCCAGCCCGATCTCCCCCGTGTTTATCTGAGACAGGAACACGCTGAGCGGCTGTTTATCCGCGTCCGGCATCATAATAAGCACCTGCTCTACCATATTCCAATAGTCGATAAAGACGAG
The DNA here is from genome assembly GCA_031266955.1 of Oscillospiraceae bacterium. Classification (GTDB taxonomy): domain Bacteria; phylum Bacillota; class Clostridia; order Oscillospirales; family Oscillospiraceae; genus JAIRRO01. Next base: position 8,687 of record JAISAA010000231.1, read on the forward strand.
TATCGCCACTGAAAACAGGCTGCCCTTGCACATCGGCAGGCATATCCGGCTGAAAATATGCCACTCTCCCGCGCCGTCTAACTTCGCCGCCTCGATAAGCGAGTACGGTATCCGGCGCATACCCTTTGTGAGTATGAACACGGAAAACGGCGCGAACACGCCGGGCAGGATTATCGACCACCGCGTACCCAGTATCCCGAGCGAGTCCGCCACAAGATAGTTCGGCACGAGCGTCACTTGATACGGCATCAGCATAACGAATATGTACACGAACAGCAGCAGCTCTTTTATCCTCCCCCGCGTTCGCATAAAGCTGTAAGCCGCCAGCGCCGCTATCGCCACCTGAAAGACGACTATCGGCAAGACGAGTATCACCGAGTTCCAGAATTTCAGCAGATAATCCGGGCTTTTCAAAAACGTCGTGGCGTACTGCGAAAACGTGACCTTGTCGGGGATAAGCTTCAAATTCACCCGCTCGGATATGAATTTCTTGCCGCCCTGATCGTTTTTCGCGAACACCGCGCCGTAGTTTGACGTTATTTCGGACTCCGTCATAAACGAGTTGGCGAAGGTAAGTATCGTCGGCAGCAGGAAGACGACGGCGAACACGCCGCACCACAGCGTAATGAGCGCGATGCGTATGGCGCGGCGGCGCCGCGCTCTGTCGGCGCGCCGTTCTGCGCGCTTCGCCGCGTTCTTTTTAAGCGCCAAGCTATGCGTCATACCCGTCATTGCTCCACATCCTTTCCGAGCCGCCCCTCAGCGAGGAACAGTATCCCGATTATCATCGCCATAATAATTCCCATTATGATCGCCGCCGCCGAAAGCTTCTGGTAATCGAGGCTTTTGAACGTGTTGTTCATAAAGTGCTGCAACAGGTAAAGGTCCTCGTAGGGGTAATCCCCCGTCAGCAGATACACCTCGCGGAAGACCTTAAACGAGTTTATGAGCGAAAGTATCGTCACGAACAGCAGCGTCGGCGTCAGAAAGCGGAATTTTATCTGCCAGAACCGCCTGAACGAGGAAGCGCCATCCACCGCCGCCGCCTCCAACAGCGCGTTCGGTATATTGCTGAGCGCCGCCATAAATAAGATCATATTGTAGCCGAGGTTCTTCCACAGAAACAGCACAACGATTATCACGTGGCTGTAGTCGCTTTTCATCCAGTCTAACGGCGTGACGCCGATAGCGTCCAGCACGCCGTTGAGCGCCCCGTTGTAATCGAACATCACCTGCCAGATGAGCACGATGGACGCTACGGGAACCATCATCGGGCTGAGAAAGAACGTGCGGAACTTGCTTTTGCCAGGTATGCGCGATTCGAGCATCATCGCCAACAGCAGCGAGAGCACGACGGCAAGCGGCACCGCCATCGCCGAAAACCGCGCCGTGTTGCCCGCCGCCCGGCGGAACGCGCTGTTTTCAAAGACCTTTATAAAGTTCTCGACTCCGACAAAGTTGTTCGCTATCGGGTTATCGACAAGGGCGTATCTGATGATCTGCGCGAAGGGCGCGATGAAGAACACGATCACGCCGACGGCGCTCGGCAGCAGATACCCCGTGGAGATCAGTTTTTCCGCCCGCGTAGAGCTTCTCATAAACCGTCACCGCCGTTATCATTATCATCATTATCGTCATTGTCTTTGTCCGCGCCGGAAGCAAGCGCCTCGGCGACGCCCGCCGCTATCTCGTCCTCTATATTGCCGGGTTGATCCGCGGGCTCGGTGTTTTCGGCGGCGCGGCGGCGGCCGGTTATCGCGTCGCCCGTTTCCGCGTCGAATATATGTATCTTATCGGGCATCACGCTAAGATCTATTCCCTGCCCTCTGAAAACCGGCTTGTCGTTGAACTCGCGCACGATGAACCGCAGCCCGCCGGGCAGATCGACGTAAATATTCGTCTCCGCGCCGAGCGCCTCGATTATATCCGCCGTGCCGCCGGAAAAGCCCTCGCCCGGCGGCGCCGCCTCCGAAACCGCGCTCAGATGCTCCGGGCGTATCCCGAACGTCGCCTTTTTACCGACGAGGCCGCGGAGCTCTCCCCGCTCCGCGTTGACTCCGCCGAGCGATATCAAGTGCTCTCCGTTCTCGCCGAGCCGGGCGAAAAGCTCTCCGTCCCGCTCCTCTACGGCGCAGTCCGCGAAATTCATCCTCGGCGAGCCGATAAAGCCCGCGACGAAGGTGTTCACCGGATGGTCGTAAATGTTTTTCGGGCTGTCCACCTGCATAATATGGCCGCCGTTCATAAGCACGATCCTGTCGCCCATCGTCATCGCCTCCGTCTGGTCGTGCGTGACGTAGATGAACGTCGTTTCGAGCTTCTTGTGCAGCTTGACTATCTCCGCGCGCATATCGGCGCGCAGCTTCGCGTCAAGGTTGCTGAGCGGCTCGTCGAGCAGAAACACCTCCGGATTGCGCACCATCGCGCGCCCGAGCGCGACGCGCTGGCTCTCGCCGCCGGACAGCGCCCGCGGCTTGCGCGCGAGCAGATGACTTATGCCGAGCAGCGCCGCCGTCTCGCGCACGCGCGTGTCGATATACTGTTTTTT
>JAISAA010000246.1 GCA_031266955.1 Oscillospiraceae bacterium
CGCGCTCCTGTACGAAGAACACCGGCCCTTTGGAATCCAGCTTTATGGCGAGTGAAACGATGAGTAATACCGGCAATAGAATGATGAGCGCGAGCGCGGAGAGCGAAACGTCCATTGCCCGCTTAAAAATATCATAAGCGCGGCGGGGCGGTATTCCCGGCGGCGCTGCCGTACGCCAAGCCGCGGCGCGGACGTCGTCGGCCGCGCCGGCGATTACCCGTTCATCAAAGTCAGACACATACATTCCGTCCTTCCACTTATCTTTCTGTTATTCCGCATTGTCAAATCTCTATCTGTTAACGCGCGCTGCCCGCGAGCAGCTTCGTTGCCTGCGCGTTGAGCGCGGCGATTCCCGCCTTGCCGAGCTTTTTTCTCAGCAAACGCCGCAGCTCGCCAATATTCGGAGGTCTGGCGTCCAAGTTGTGGCAGTCGCTTCCGAATACGTGTATATGCCCCCGGTTGAGTGCTGCGAACGCCTGTCGTCGTGTTCCGCAGGCTGTGAAATATTCCGCGTTGCTCTGGATCACCGCGCCCATTGCCAGCAGCTCGCCGAGCCTCTCACGGTTGCCCCCGTAGTCAACATAGCGCTCCATATGCGCTATCACCGGCGTTATCCCCGCCGTTATGAGACCGCGCACCTCGTTGACTGCGGCGGAGCTCCAAGCGGAAAACGGCATTTCGAGCAGCAGCAGATCTGTCTTGTCAACGCAAAGCCTCCGAAGCTCGGACTCATGGGATATTCCGGCGAAAAAAGCCACCTCCGCGCCGGGCAGAACATTCGGGTATCTGCCGAATCCCTCCGCGCTTTCCAGCGCGTCGCGCAGGGCGTCATACGCGTGTATGCGGCGCGCCGTGAACGAACCTACCGACTCGTTTCGGTAGTAGTAGTGAGGCGTCGCAATGACCGTTTCCGCCCCCTGCGTACGCAGCAGCGCAAGCATTTCCAGCGACTCCGCCGCACTTCGGCTGCCGTCGTCCATATCCGGAAGGACATGCGTGTGGAAGTCAATCATACCTATACCCGCCGCCGTCCAAGTGCCCATGTGCCCATAATGCGCCGCTTAAGCGTACGCGCCGTAACGGCGCGCATAATACCGCCGCCCGCCGCCACTGCTCTGCACGCGGTTGAGCACGAATCCGAGCACGTTTGTTTGCGCGAGCTTGAGCCGTTCGAGCGTCGCGCGCACCTCGTCCTTTTTCGTCTGGCCCGCCTGGACTACTATGACGACACCGGTCAGGCGCCCGGACAGGACAAGCGGATCCGACACGGGAAGCACGGGCGGCAGATCGATAAACACATAATCGAATCTTTCAGACATCTCGCCGAGCACGGCGCCCATACGCTCCGTGCCGAGCAGCTCCGACGGGTTCGGCGGGATGTCCCCGGACGGGACGACGCAAAATTTCGCGCCGCCGCATTCGACGCGGCACACGGCCTCATCAGGACTGCTCATTCCCGCCAGCACGTTGCTCATCCCCGGCGAAGGATATATTGAGAAGTAGCGGGCGACCGTCGGCTTACGCAAATCGCAGTCGAGTACGAGCACGCGCGCCTGCGTCTGTGCGAACGCGACCGCCAGATTCAGACAGGTTATGCTTTTGCCCTCTTCTGGAAGTGCGCTTGTGACGCCGACGATCTTACAGCTATCGCCTCCGGCGGCCGCGGCGAACGCCGTAGAGGCGCGCAGCAGTTTATATTCCTCTCGTATTGAGAACGGCGTGTCCGCTCCCAAAAGCGCCTTCCTGTCCTGTTTTATGCTGCGGAGTCGTCCCGCACTTTTTATTTTGCTCACTCAGCCGTCCGCACCCTTTCTTTCAAATCCGCCGTTTGCGCGCTTTTCGTACGGCCGCCGCTTTCCTCATAGCCGTATCCGGACTTGCCGGCAGCATTGAAATCCGTGATAGCGCCGAGTATCGGCATATCTGATATCGCCTGCAAATCACTCTCCGACATTATCCGCACGTCGAACACGACGGTCATAACAATGACCGCGCCGGAGACCAAAACGCCCGCGAGCGCCCCGATAGCCGTATTTTTGCTAAAACTCGGCGAGGACGGCGTGTCCGGAACCTTCGCCTTGTCCACGAGCTTGACGGAACTGCCGTCCACGATCTCAGCCAAGTGTATCGGCGCCGTTTCCGCGATGGCGTTCGCGAGTTCCGCGGAGAGCGCGGGGTCGGGCGTGGTTATGGTCATATAGAAGACCTCGGTGGAATTCAGCGCGCCTGCTGTAAGCTTTTCGTCAAGCTCTTTCACGGTGTAATTCGCGCTTGTCCGGTCTATGACCTCGCCGAGCACCGCGTCGCTGCGGATTATTGTTATGTACGTCTCGACGAGCGATTTCGACGCCGTAATGTCGCTTGAGGTTATCGACTTCGCCGACTCCGTGGTGTTGTTGACGTACAGCTTTATCGTCGCCGAGTACAGCGGCGTCATCAAAAAGCGCGTTACGGCGAATGCCCCGCCCGCGCCTACAAGCAGCGCCAGAAGGATTATCCACCACCGCCGCAGCACCGCTTGCAGCAGCTTGCGCAAGTCTATCTCAACAACTTCGTTCTCAATCAACTTTTGCCTTCTCTCTTTCCCCATAATTGCCCCATAAGTGCTCTCAGCGCGGGCGGAGTCAACGGACGGAAAAGCGCCGGGCTATGATGAAACAGATACGTTGATGCTCAGAGCGTTGCCGTAACTCAGCGTGAACGACGCCCCCGCGACCGTGCCGATAGTGACGCCCGGGGCCGACAGTTGAGAAGAACTCCCGCCGCTTATCAGAGCGGCGCGGTCTGCAGGACTCAAACCATTAAACCATTCCCGTATCGCGCCGATATACTCGTCGGCGTTTACCATTTCGAGCCCGGCGTCACTCAACACCGCGGTAAGCTTCGTTTGCAGCGCGCCAAAAACCTGCTCATAAAGTCTCAGGTCTCCCGTCAAAGACGAAGCCGTTGCCGTCAGGCCGGTTATGCTCGCGGTGATCGTCACCGAAAGGGTATAGCTGTCAGCGTTTGAGTCCGGTCTTGTGATATTTGCCGTTATCGCTGCTCTGACCGGCGCGGCGCTGCCGCCGCCCGCAAACGTCAGCGTCGTCGTGCCGACAAGCGCACTGATTTTGACGTCCAAATTTTTCGCGGCGTCCGGCTCATAGCCAGCGTCCAGCTTGAACAAATCCTGAAACGTGACGTCGCTCTGCAGCTCGCCGAACAGCTGTCCGAAAAGTCCCGTGGAAACAGCGCCGCTGAGCTGGTTTTTAAAGCTGCCGGCGTTCGCTTTGATATGGTCGGCAAGAGACAGGTAGAACAAATCCTCGCCTTTCAGACCTGTCGCCGCAGAAGCGCTCGTATTTACGCTTACTGACGAATTCATAGCGATCGTCAGTGCGTATGTTGATGTGGTCGTACCGCCGCCGAAACCGCCGCCGCCGCCGCCGCCGCTGCTGCTGCCACCGTCGTTGGTGCTGTTATTATCTCCGCCTTCGCCCGCGGGCGCCTCTCCGAGGGGCGTCGCGGCTTCATCAATGATGTACTCTCCGCTGCGCACGCTGAGTCCGCCGTCTATCCGCGTATTTTCAAGTACGACGTCCTCTCTGGAGAGGTCGTCACCAAGTACCATGATGCCGGCTATTTCGCAGTCCTTCAGCACGACGCCGGGGACGCGGACAATGACCGCGCCGTCTGTCTTGAACGTATATTCGCCGGGCTCTGTGATATAAACCGCGACAATATTGTGCATAAACTGCGCTGACTGCTCGCGCGTAATCAGCTCACGCATTCCGAGCTTATTGTCATATCCCTGCATATAACCCGCTTTGATGAGCGCGGCAACGCTGTCCCGCGCCCACGGGGAAATCAACGCGCTGTCGGCGTACACGGACAAATCGACGCCTGTATCCGTCACATGAAACGCGCGGGCGAGGACGACCGCCATTTGCTCACGCGTGATATTGTCATTCGGATACAGCTTGCCGCCGCCGTCGCCGAGAAACAGCTCTATGCCGACGGCGACGGATAGCTCGTCATAGTACCATGCGTTTTTGTCCACGTCGGTGAATTTACTGATGTCGGCGCTTTTTTTCGTGGCGCCGAATGCGCGCACGAGCAGAGCCGCCGCCTGGGCGCGGGTCATGGTTCCTTGCGGATCGATTTTTCCGCCGTCCCCGTGCATCAGCCCGTTATCGACCGCCGCGATAATCGCGTCGTGCGACCAGCCGTCGGGGATGTCCGTGAAGTCTTCTTCCGTCGCCGCCAACGCGGCGCCGCCGAGAAGCATCGCTAAAGAGAGTAGGATCGCGAGTAACTTTTTCATTATTGTTTTTACCTCCGTTTTTTACGAGTACTGACTTAAAAAATAAGATTTTTTTAAGTTCTTTTCTTCCTTATACGCTTGCATGATCTCCGCCGCCGCGCTTGCGTCTGCGCCTATTTCCTTCAATATCGCCTCCAGCTCGCCGACGATCTCTTTCATTTGAGCGTCACAGCTTCCCTCCATCGCCGATATTTCCCCGAGATACCGCGCGGCAAGCTCCTGTTTTTTTGCCGCCGTGCGTTCTTCCTCGGGCAGCGCGCCGTAATCCGATTTCGCGGCGCTTATGAGCCCGTCTATTTGTCCCGTCATAGACTCGCGCAGGACGTAAACCTTGGCGACCAGCTCCGCGGCGCGCTTTTGGCGTTCATCCTCCGGCGAGGGAACGGGATCAGGCGGCGCCGAGGTTTTGACGTTTCCGTCTCCGGCGACCGTTCCTGACGGCGGCGGACGTGGATACGAATTACCCGCGGAACCGAGCATCATATTCAGCGCCTCGTTCTCGCTCAGCTCGCCGCTGCGGACTTTTTCCTTTTCGTCCTCCGTCAACGGCCTTATGGAGATATCCGGCAATTTCTCCAGGATCTTGCCCGCGTTCACGTCCTGCTCCGCAAGCATCCGTTCGATTTCCGCGCCTGAGTATTGCTTGGAGTTGATAAGCGCCCGTATGTTTTCACGCTGCCACAGCGCGGCCGCCGTAATCGCTATCACGACCGCGCCGAGCGCGCACAGCAAGGCGCGCAGCCACTTTCTTCGCCTTTTTTTCATAATCTCCCCCCACTTTGTCTCTTGATTCGGATTTTCATTGCGGCGCAAGCCTTTTTCCCGATCGGGTATGTAACATTTTATAAAAAATGTTACATGGGCGTTTTTTCGCTTGCGACACCGGGGTTTTGCTCCGGTGTTTTTTTGTTTTCAGCTGTTCGCGAAACCGACGACGCCAAATTTTCCATTGGAAACACGGGATAAATTCCCGCATGTAACATTTTTTATAAAATGTTACATGGGCGTTTTCCGATTTCCAAGGAAATTATATACTACTTTTCGGCAAAAGTCAAGATAAATTTTTTTTATAACGCCGCGATGAACCCGATGGACGATCGCGCACCCACGTCGGTCACTCGCTTCTGTGGGCGAAACGCGCCGATTCTATTTTTCCATAACGGCGAAGCTCAGCTCCGCGGTGCACGCGATTTTATCTCCGACGGACGCCGCCGCCTCGCCGATGCCGACGCTTCCCATACGCCGCGTGAGCGTGCACGTGAGCGTCAAAACGTCCCCCGGGACCACGGGAGTGCGGAAGCGCGCCTGCTTAACGCCGCCGAAAAGCGCCGTTTTGCCGCGGTTTTCCGGCTCAGAGAGCAGGGCTATGGCGCCGGTCTGCGCAAGCGCCTCGAGTATGAGCACGCCGGGCATAACGCTGTAGCCGGGGAAATGCCCTGCGAAAAATTGCTCATTGGCCGTCACGCATTTTATCGCGCGCGCGTATTTTCCCGGCTCGAAATCCTCCACGCGGTCTATCAGAAGAAACGGATATCGGTGGGGGAGTATTTCACGTATCTGGTCGATATTGAGCGTCATAAGAAAGCCTCCTCGTCATATTTCGCGAAAACGACGGCGCCGTTGTGCCCGCCGAAGCCGAGCGAATCCGACAGCGCGTATCTGACGCCGGCGTTTTCTCCCCGCCCCGTGATAATATTCAAACGGCATTCGGGATCGGGCTCGCGCAGATTTATATTCGGCGGCAGAAAGCCCTCGCGCACGGCGTTCACGCAGACGATAGCCTCCACGGCCCCCGCGGCGCCGAGCAGATGACCCGTCATAGACTTTGTGGAGCTCACGGGAACTTGCGTTTCCTCGCCGAAAACCCTGTGAATGGCGAGCGTTTCGCACTTGTCGTTCAGCGGCGTCGAGGTGCCGTGCGCGTTTATATAGCCGATATCGGCGGGGGTGAGCCCCGCGTCGCGTATTGCGTTCGCCAAAGCGCGGGCGGCGCCGTCGGCGGACGGGTCGGGCGCCGTTATATGATAAGCGTCGCAGGAATCGCCGAAGCCGACGAGCTCCGCGTATATCCGCGCGCCGCGCGCCTTCGCGTGACCGAGCTCTTCAAGCATCAGCATACCTGCGCCCTCCCCGAGGACAAAGCCCCGGCGCTCTTTATCGAACGGAACGGAAGCGCGCGCGGGATCGCGCCCCTCGTACAGCGCCTTCATCGACGTAAAGCCACCGACGGCAAGCGGCGAAACGCAAGCCTCCGCGCCTCCGCAGAGCATAACGTCCGCGTAACCGTGACGAATGGCGCGCATACCCTCGCCGACGGCGTGCGTCCCGCCCGAGCAAGCCGTGACGACGCAGGAGCAGGAGCCGAGAAAGCCCGACTCGATAGCCACGCGCCCCGCCGCCATATTCGCTATCGACATCGGGATGAAAAACGGCGAGACGCGGTCGTAGCCGCGTTCCTCCCCGCGCGCGTGCTCGCGCGCTATCGTCGTAAGCCCGCCTATGCCGGAGGCTATGAGTACGCCGGCGCGCGTCAGGTCCGTATTTCCGGCGTCGATACCGCTGTCGGCAAGCGCCTCGCGCGCGGCGATAACGGCGAGAAGCGTGAAGCGGTCCATTTTGCGCGCGTCCCGCTCGGGCACGAGCGTTTCCGTGTCGAAGCGGACTTCTGCGGCGAGCTTTACGGCCTGCTTCGACGCGTCGTAGGACGTTATCGGCGCGACGCCGCACTTTCCGCGCCGGACGGCCGCCCAGAAATCCGTATGAGTGTACCCGATGGGCGTGAGTGCACCCATACCCGTGATAACGACCCGTTTTCTCATATAATTTGGCTCTTGCATAAGCACTCAGCCTCCCATAGTCATTCCGCCATCAACGGCGAGCGTTTGCCCCGTTATGTACGCTGCCCCCTCGGAGCACAAAAAGATGACGGCGGCGGCGACGTCCTCCGGCGCGCCGAAGCGGTTTTCCGGTATGTTTTTTAGCATTTCGGCGCGTATATCGCCGCCGAGCGGCGCCGTCATATCCGTTTCTATAAAGCCGGGAGCGACGGCGTTTACGGTTATTCCGCGCCGCCCGAGCTCACGCGCCGCGGATTTCGTCAGAGCAATAACGCCGGCCTTGCTTGCCGCGTAATTCGCCTGCCCGGCGTTGCCGACGAGACCTGCGACGCTCGCGATACTGACGACGCGCCCCCAGCGCTTTTTTATCATATACCGCGAAGCGAGCTTCAAACACGTAAACGCGCCGAACAGATTGACGTTAAGCACAGCCGTAAATTCCTCCGGCGTCATACGCACAAGCAGCCCGTCGCGTGTTATTCCGGCATTGTTCACCAAAATATCGACGCCTCCGAGAGTGTCCTCGACGCGCGCGAACATCTCCTCGCACAGCTTAAAGTCCGACACGTCCGCCCGGAATATCTCGGCACGCCCGCCGCGCTCCCGTATAAGCTTCCGCGTTTCGGCGGCGGCGGCCTCGCTTCCCGAATAGTTTATCGCCACGCTCGCGCCAAGCCTCGCGAGAGCGAGGCTGACGGCGCGCCCTATCCCGCGCCCGCCGCCTGTCACAAGCGCAAGCTTGCCGCCTAAATCAGTATTATCGGCCATTGCATCATCACTCCTTACATTAATATATATAACGTCACAGCCAAGCCCGAGCCTTCTCCAAATCCTCGGCGCTCTCTATAGAAAGCACGCGCATATTCGGCGCCGTCCGACGCACAAAGCCCGAAAGCGCGCGCCCCGGCCCGATCTCTATCGCCGTATCCACACCGAGCGCGTCGAGCGTCCTGACAGTTTTCTCAAACAGCACGGGGGACTTTACGCCGAGGCAGAGCAGCCCGCGTATTTCATCGTCAAAAATCGTCTCTTCATCCACCGCCGCCGCCGCCGTTTCGCCCGTCACGTTGAATATAACGGGAATCTCCGGCGGCAGCAGCGCGGTGCTTGCAAGCTTTTCGCGCAACTCGACCGACGCGTTTTCCATAAGCGGCGTATGAAACGGGCCCGACGTATTGAGCGGCAGGCATCGCTTCGCGCCGAGCGCGAGGCATTCTTTTTCAGCGGCGATAACAGCCGCCGTCTCGCCGCCTATAACGATCTGCCCCGGGCAATTGACGTTCGTTACGGCGACGACGCCCAAACCCGACGAGGATGCGTCCGCGACGGCGCGCCCAACCTTTTCGGCGTCGAGCCCGAGCACCGCCGTCATACGGGAATCAACTCCGGCGGCGGAACGCTCCATCGCCAGCCCGCGGAAGGCGAGCACGCCGAGCAGCGTTTCCGCGTCCCAGACCCCGGCGGCGTGAAGCGCGGAATATTCGCCCAGAGACAGCCCCGCCGTATAGTCCGGCCTCAAGCCAAAGCCTTTCAGGATACGGGTGACGGTGGCGGCGAAGGCGGCCATACACGGCTGAGTATAGCGCGTTTTTGCCAGCGTCTGAGCGTCTGAATCAAAACACATCGCGCGCAAATCAAAGCCGGCGGCGGCGCTGTCGAAAATGTCCCGCGTTTCGGGATACGCCTCATAAATATCGCGACCCATCCCCGGAGCCTGACTGCCTTGACCGGCATAAAGCCAAGCAATTTTCACAGCGCAAGCTCCCGCGATCCCGAAATCCGCTCCCGCGCCGCCGAGTATTCCCGCGCGAGCGTTTCTAACAGCTCCGCCGCCGGACGCACGGCGTCAAGCTGCCCCGCGACCTGCCCCGCCATCAAAGAGCCGTTATTCACATCCCCGTCAAACACGGCCCGGCGCAGGGAGCCGAGCGTAAATGTCTCCAGCTCGTCCCGCGAGGCGCCGGCTTTCTCCCGCGTCAGATAATCGCGCGCCATCCGGTTTTTAAGCAAGCGCACGGGCGCTCCGGAGCCGCGCCCCGTCACAGTCGTGCCGCCGTCCCGCGCCTCTATAAGCGCTTTTTTATAATTATCGTGTATCGGGCACTCCTCGGAGAAAAGAAACAGCGTGCCGAGCTGCGCGCCGACCGCGCCGAGCGCAAGCGCCGCTAAAAGCTGCGCCCCCGAGGCTATCCCGCCCGCCGCGATGACCGGGATATTCACAGCCGAAACGACAGCCGGCACAAGCGCCATAGTGGTCGCCTCGCCGACGTGCCCGCCGCTTTCCGTGCCCTCGGCGATGACGGCGTCGGCCCCAGCGCGCTCCATCCGCCGGGCCAGCGCGGCGGCGGCAACGACTGGGAACACAAGCGCCCCCGCGTCCTTCAGCGCCGGGATATAGCTCCCCGGGTCGCCCGCGCCCGTCGTCACGACGGCGACGCGCTCCTCGGCGGCAATCTTCACAAGCTCCGAGACCTCGGGATGCAAAAGCAGGATGTTCACGCCGAACGGCTTATCCGTAGCTTCCCGCGCGTCGCGTATGTGCGCCCGCAATTGCTCCGCCGAGAATCCGCCCGTGCCGATGACCCCGAGCGCGCCGGCGTTGGAAACCGCCGCGGCGAACCGCCCCGTAGCGATCTGCGCCATCCCCCCTTGAATAATAGGGTATTTTATCCCGAGGATTTCGTTTAATAATTTCATTGGCATATCTCCTTATAAAATGTATTAAATTCGCGGCGGTACGGTGGAGCGAAGCCTCTGCAATAAATCCCTCCGCCGCTTCGCGGCACCTCCCCTCATAGGGGAGGCTTAAAAGCGCCTTGCCTCCCCTGCAAGGGGAGGTGCCGCCGAAGGCGGCGGAGGGGTTTTGCGCAATTGCTGCCTCATTACCACACCATATAAACCGCCCCGTAAGTCAGCCCGCCGCCGAAGCCGGCGAGCACGACGCGCGCGCCGCGCGTCAGCCCCCCCGCCGCGTTCAGCTCGTCGAGCGCTATCGGGACGCTGGCCGCGGACGTGTTGCCGCGGCGCTCGATGTTTATAAAAAAACGCTCTATCGGCGCGCCGAGGCGCTTGGCGGCGCTTTCGATGATGCGCCTATTCGCCTGATGACAGACGAAACGGTCTATTTCGTCAACGCTTATCCCCGCGCTCTCGCTGACGTCCCGTATGCTTTTCACCAGAGCCTCTACGGCGAAGCGGAATACCTCCGCCCCGTTCATTCTGATGAGCGGGGGGATCGGCTCGCTGATAAATTCCCCGCCGAACGGATTCGGCGCGTTCAAAGCCGAGCCTATCACAAGCGTCTCGTCGTCGCCGCGTGCGCCGGAGACGAAGCGGAAAGCGTTCTCAGACGGCGCGGCGACGACGGCCCCGGCCCCGTCGCCGAACAGCACGCACGTCGCGCGGTCTGTGAAATCCGTCACGCGGGAGAGTATCTCACAGCCAATGAGCAGGGCGTACTGCCCGTTACTGAGTATGCGCTCCGCGATGCCGAGGGCGTATATAAAGCCGGTGCAGGCGGCGTTTATATCGAACGCCAAAATGTCCTCGCGCAGCCCGAGCTCCCGCGCAAGGCGGCAGGACAGCGAGGGAGTTACCGTCTCGCCCGTCACGCAGGCGCATATTATCAGCGAAACGTCCCCGCGGCTGATCCCGGCATCAGACAGCGCCCGCCCGGCGGCCCCTGATGACAATGAGAGCGCCGTTTCGCCCCGCGCGAGGCGGCGGGAGCGTATGCCGGTTCGCGAGACGATCCAGTCGTCGCTCGTGTCAACTATCGCGGAAAAGGCGCTGTTCGGGACCTCGTTTTCGGGCAAAGCGCTTCCGGTTCCTAAGATTCTCATATGTCGGGGCTCCTTTCGGCTATCGTATCGGAGAGTATCGGTAACGCGTGCGCGCGCGCACGATATCGCTCCCTTCGGCGGCGTAATAATTCTTCCGGCGAAAGGCGCCGGAGCTCCTCTAAAACGCGGCGCAGCGCCGGGCGCAGGGCGCGGGGGAGCGCGGCCTTGCCCGCGGGTATAACGCGGGGCTCGCGGACTATAATGTCGGCGACGCCGGCCCGGTGCAGATCGGCGGCGGTGAGGCGCATAACGCCGGCGGCCTCGGCGGCGCGGGACACGTCTTTCCATAAGATCGAGGCGAAGCCCTCGGGAGATAAAATCGAATACACGGCGTTTTCAAGCATTATAACGACGTCGGCGAGGGCGAGAGCGAGAGCGCCGCCGGAACCGCCCTCGCCTGTTATCACGGCTATAACGGGGGTTTTCAGCGAAGAAAGCTCGTAAAGGCAGCGCGCGATGGCCTCGCCCTGCCCCTGCTCCTCGGCCTCGGCGCTCGGAGAGGCGCCCGGCGTGTCGATGAAGGTAATAATGGGCCGCGAAAACTTTTCCGCCTGACGCGCCGCGCGTAAAAATTTGCGGTACCCGGCGGGGCCTGACATTCCGAAGTTGGAGGCTATGTTCGATTCAAGCTCCGTGCCCTTAACCGTGGCGGCCACGGTTAAGGGCAAACCGCCGAACAGCGCGATGCCGCAGAGCATGGCGCCGTCGTCGCCGGAAAGACGGTCCCCGTGGGTCTCAAAGAAATCCGTGAACAGCTCACCGATATAATCGCGCGCGCGCGGGCGGCTTGGCGCGCGGGCCAGGGCGACGCGCTCGTAGGGGGTTATTACGGTCATAACGCGGCGCTCCTTTCGGGGTGTAATCGCAGCAAGCGCGATATCGCGGCGCGCATTTCGGTTCTGGGAATTATGGCGTCGATAAAGCCGTGCGCAAGCTGAAATTCCGCGCGCTGGAAGCCTTCGGGGAGCTTGGCGCCCATCGTCTGCTCGATGACGCGGGGGCCGGCGAAGCCGATAAGCGCGCCGGGCTCGGCGAGGATAATGTCGCCCAGAGAGGCAAAGCTGGCCGTCACGCCGCCTGTCGTTGGGTTCGTCATCACAGATACGTACAGGCCGCCGGAGTCTGAAAACGCGCGCGCCGCGACCGCCGTTTTTGCCATCTGCATAAGCGAGAAAATGCCCTCCTGCATCCGCGCCCCGCCGCTGGCGGAGAAGATTATCACCGGGACACCTTTTTCGCCCGCGCGCTCAAACGCGAGGGCGACGCCCTCTCCGACCGCCGTTCCCATACTGCCCATCATAAACGCCGGCTCCAGCGCGAGAGCGATAACGGCCCTGCCATTTATCGTCCCCTCCCGGCAATGAAAGGCGTCGGACAGTCCCGTCCTCGCGCGCGCCTCGGCGAGCTTTTCGCCGTAGCCGGGGAAGTCCAGCGGGTCGCGGGACATAATTTCGGCAAAGAGCGGGGGAGTGGCGCCGGGGGAACCCTCGGCAACGTCAAACAGGCGGTCGAGACGCGCGCGGGCGGGCATAGAGTAATGATAGCCGCATTTGGAGCAGAGGTACAGGGCTGTTTTCGCCGCGGGCTTACCGCATTTGGGGCATATTGGTCCAGAAGCGGAGCGTGTTAAATTTGTTGCGCGGGTGCGCTCTCTTGTTTTTTTAAGCGCGTTCAGCGTGCGGCGGCGCTCTAAGAAGGCGCCGATGAAATTGTCGCTCATAGCGTCATATCCTTTTCGACCGGGCGGAGCAGGGCGCCGATATTGCGCTCTATGAAGCCCGTGTCCGTTTTTCCCGCGATAAAGTCCGTGGAAAACATCAGCATATACAGCAGCCCGAGGTTTGTTTTGACGCCCGTGATGACAAGCTCCTCAAGCGCGCGGCGCATACGCAGGACGGCCTCGTTGCGCGTTCTGCCGTGGACTATGACCTTCGCGAGCAGGGAATCGTAATACGGCGTGATCTCGCAGCCCGGATATATCGCGGTGTCCACCCGCACGCCGTAGCCGCCGGGCAGATGGAGAAAGCCGATCTTTCCGGGGGTGGGGGCGAAGGCGTTTTCGGGGTCCTCGGCGTTCACGCGGCACTCGATAGCGTGTCCGGAAACGGCGGCGTCCGCCTGCGAGTATCGAAGCGACAGGCCGGAGGCTATATGAAGCTGCTCGCGCACGATGTCGATGCCCGTCACCATCTCGGTCACGGGGTGCTCTACCTGTATGCGCGTGTTCATCTCTATAAAATAATGATTGCCGTTGCCGTCGAGGATGAACTCGACTGTCCCGGCGTTTACATAGCCCGCCGCGCGCGCGGCGCGGACCGCCGTTTCGCCCAAAAGCTCCCGCGCTGCTTTGTCGAGGGCGGGGGATGGGGCTTCCTCAAGCACCTTTTGTCGGCGGCGCTGGAGCGTACAGTCCCGCTCCCCGAGGTGGATGATCGCGCCGAACGAGTCGGCGAGTATCTGGAACTCGATGTGCCGCGGGGCGTCGATAAGCTTTTCCACATAGACGCCGCTGTCGCCGAAGCAGGCAAGCGCCTCTCCCGACGCTTCACTGAACGCGGACGCGACGTCGCCGGGGGAGTCCGCGCGGCGTATCCCGCGCCCCCCGCCCCCGGCGGCGGCCTTTATGAGCACGGGGTAGCCGATGGCGGCGGCCTCGCGCCCGGCCTCGTCCGCCGTCGCGACAAGCTCCATAGAGCCGGGGACTATCGGGACGCCGTTTGAGCGCATCAGCCGGCGGGCGGCGTTTTTATCGCCGAGCGCGGCGATGACCTCCGGCGGCGGGCCGACGAACGCGATGCCGCGCCGTATAGTCTCGGCGGCGAACGCGGAGCTTTCGGACAGAAAGCCGAAGCCGGGATGAAGCCCGTCGCAATTAGTCCCGAGCGCCGCGGATAAGATAGCGTCCGCGTTCAAATAGCTCTCTTCGGCGCGCGCGGGGCCGATGCAGACGGCGCGCGTGGCGAGCGTTGTGAACAGCGCCCCGCGGTCGGCCTCGGAATACACGGCGACGGTTTCTATATTCATTTCACGGCAGGCGCGAATCACGCGCGCCGCGATCTCGCCTCTGTTGGCGACGAGTATCCGTTTCAGCATAGCGTCATACCATAAATATAGCCTAAAGCTATCCCAATGTAAAAAGGACGGCGCCGTATTCGGCGAGCTG
>JAISAA010000322.1 GCA_031266955.1 Oscillospiraceae bacterium
GAAATTATCTATTCCATTTCGAGGATCTCTGCCAAACAACACGACCCAGAGCGTTTCCCCATCATCCGTTTTGCACTTAAAATAACCTTCAGGTTCTTCTAAGACCTCACCTTTTTTCACTGTTTCGCTTACTATGCGGAATGATTCGGCAATCACTTCGCCCGTAGGCGATACCGCCGTATTCCCATAGCCTTGCATCAAAATAATGTCCTCGCTAAATGTTGCCGCGCCTTTTTTTAGCGTATCGTATCCCGGAGGCGCTACGCTGCCACCCAATTCAGGGTATTGTGTCGCCAAAAGACCCCCGGATTCAAATGTGAAGCTGCAATATTTGTCACCGACTTTAGGCATTTCCGCTTCGTCCGTAGTATCATCAATATCTGCTTCTGACACTATTCCATCTTCGTAATATGCGTATACGTTCGTAAACGTGGCTCTTATGCTGGAAACTCCGGGGATGTTTATCGTGATGCTTGGAATGATCTCAAGCGGCGCCGCATATGCGGGAAAAGCGAGACCGACGCAAAGCGAAAGCGTCAGCGCGAGGATGATTGTACGCGTGAGTGTAAAGGTGCGTTTTGTTTTCATTTTGTCCATTCTCCGTTTCTGTTTGAATTATTTTGTGACGATATCAGGGCGTGACCCGCCGTCCCGTAGGGGCGACCGTCCCCGGTCGCCCGCGAACATCGGCATTTGTTTGCTCCCGTGCAAACGGGACGCGGGATACGGCGGGCGGGCGGGGACGACCGCCCCTACATAAGGACGGACGCGCGCGTTGAACGGCGGGTGTCATTGTTCCGGACGTCCGTTTACATTTTCAACGTGCGCCACGGGCGACCAGTCGGTGATGGCGTTACCAGCAAGCAACGCGTGACTCAAACTATCTAATTCCGCGAGTGGACTGATATATCGAATTCCGTTAAAACGTAAATCCAACTGCGTTAAACTAGTAAGTTTCCCAATCGGAGTTATATCGCTTATTTTGTTGTGGGACAGGAGCAGAGAGGTCATACTTGTAAGTTTAGATAACGGTGTGAGGTCGCTGATTTGGTTTCCGTCCATCTCCAGACAGTTCAAATATATCAGTCCCGCAAGTGGCTCAATATCGCTAATCTGGTTGTAAGACAAACGCAGATAGTTCAGATTTATTAACCCTGCAAGCGGCTCGATGTTGGTGATTTGGTTGTTGTCCAAGAACAAATCGGATAAATATATCAGCCCTGCAAGCGGTTTGATGTCGGTAATTGGGTTGTTTTGCAGACGCAATTCGGTTAAATTAGTCAGTCCTGCAAGCGGATTGACGTCGGTGATTTGATTGTCGTGCAGACTTAAAAACATCAAATTTGTTAATCCCGTGAGCGGCTTGATGTCGCTGATTTGGTTTCCGAATAAATTCAACTTCGTCAAACTGGTCAGCCCTGTAAGCGGACGGATATCACTGAGTTGATTGTGATACAAGCGCAATTCTATTAAATTGGTCAGCCCAGCAAGCGAACCAAGGTCGGTGATTTGGTTGTCGCCCAAACTTAACCATATCAATTTATTCATATACCGCAATGGGTTAATGTCAGCGTCTGTGAGGTCCATACTCGCTATGTGCAGATTCGTAAGACTCGTACTGTATTGCTTGCCCTTAATCGTGATATAATCTACATTCTCAATCCAAGCCGAGGTCGGTATTACTAACGATGGATCGAGAGAACCTAAGTCGGGTCTGTCCTCGCCTTCCGGGAACGGCATCCTGTCCTCCGGGTTCATATTGACGCCGTCATATCCGCTTTCATATCTTTCGGTAGCGGTACCGCTGTTTGCCCCGTAATATGACACTTCCCCCTCAAAGCCGCCGTTAACAACATACCCGATCCAAGACGACACGAGCTTCCAGTCGCCTGCGATATGCCAATATTCCTCATATTTTCCGGTATAGTGCCCGTCGGACACGTCCGATTTTCCGCACTTGAGTGCCACCGCCGGCCCGCCATTGTACGCGATGTCCATTCTCCGCATAAAATATTCCGTACCGTTGAGCGAACCGATATCCCCGCCCCCGACTATATCGAAGTACGCAACGGTCAGTTCCCCGTTACTGTCCAATTCCGCGCCGAAGCCGTCACCGGAGATATACCCGCCACTCTTTATCAGCGCGGTGAACGCGTCCGTTTCCGCGTGATCTAGCGCGAGTCGATAATCGTCACCGCGCAGCGCCTCCTTGATTTCGCCGACGATCTCGTCAGATGACATTGTCGGCGTCTCAACGGACGGCGACAGCGCAGCTTCCGACACGCTTGTCCCTGCGTCGTTGACGATGCCCCCGTCGCAAGCTGACAGCAGCGCCGCCACAAGGCAGATTGCCGGAATTGCCGCTATGATCTTCTTTTTCATTTTGTCGTTTCTCCGTTCCTGTTTGAATTATTTAAGACGATACCAGAAATTAAACCGCTATCCCGTAGGGTCGAACCTATGTGTTCGCCCGCTCATACGCGGACGTGGGGCGCGGCGGGCGGTCGGGGACGACCGCCCCTACATTTGGACGCGGGATTCGCGGGACAATTGCATATTTTACACGGCGGACTCGTATTCAAACCTTGTCCCGCATTTATAGCAAGACGCTCTGTCGCCCTTTTGCCGCACCCCGCATTTGGGGCATATTACGATACCGTTTTCCGGGGCGACCCGGACTACGTCAACGTCTTTCAGTGGAGCGCCGCATTTGCCACAGAATTCGTCGCCGTCGGAATAGACTGTGTTGCATTTCAGGCAACGCCGCTCGGTCGGCGGCGGGGGCGGTAGCGTGACTGTATTCAGCTTTGCGCCGCACGCCTTGCAAAAACGCGAGCCGTCGCCGTTCTCGTGTCCGCAGGCGGGGCATACGGGATCGATTTCCAAAGTCGCCGCCTGTGTCGGCGCTGAGACCGGCGCGGAGGATGCGCCGCCGAAACTTACTGTTTGCCGCAACGCCGCTATTTCCGCCCTGTGCCGCGCTTCCCGCCGCGCCTCCTCTGCTTTATCCGTCAGACAAAGAGCGACGATAAGCGCGGGCATAAAGAAAGCCAATCCGAAAAAATAAAACCCCACCGCGCTGTAGCCCTTTTTTCCAGCAATATGCGCCGGAATAAACGCGAGGCCGAAAAGCGCGAGAATCGTTATAACAAAATATGCGATCGCATAGCCCATAGTATTGTCACCTCATAAAATAAGATTTATTGTTTGTTCTTTAATGACCTATCCGCTTAAATAACTAATATGATCGCGGTTCGTATATGCCCGGTAAAGTTTCGATATGAGTTGGGTCGCCAGCCATCAGCCACGCGAGGTACACTTCTGGATAATGGTCGCTCCGTGAATTCATTCCGTATGCGTAAATCGATATGCGGTTAGTAATATACATATAATTTAATTGCATATCAGTCGCCAAATCGTCATCATCGCTTAAATCATCTTTACCGCTTGGATAAACATAGGTGATTCCGTGCTTCCACGAAAGCGGAGGAATTCCCGTCACGGGGTCGGACGGTAAACAGATGTTTATAATGTTAGCATAATTTTTTGCGTTTCCTTCGGATGTAACATTCGGCGTCGCGAACGTGTATGTTATAACATCATCCTGCGGATAAGAATAGTCGTCAATTAAATCCATCGCAAGCAGATTCGCGACGGCTGCTCCGCGCGAGTGACTGGTGATGAAAAATTTTGTTTTACCGGAAGCTCCGACGCCGTGAGTATCGCAATACGCTCGCAAATCTGACAACACTTCGTTTTTTGCGGTAGAAAAACCGGACAGATTACTCTCAATGTTAGAAACCCACTCCATATTATCTTTAGTGCCGCGAAGAACTACGGCTATCAGATCGTAATTCACACCGCTTACAACAGCGCTTTTCCGCCCGAAGCTGTACGCGACATAATCAAGTTTATTAACCACCTCGGACGCGCCGTAATTGTACTGAACAATGTCGGAAAATCCAAGTGTCGTTAAGTTATTATTCGATTCGCTTCTTTCATAAGCCGACGAACTTAGCATCAGCGCCGTTTCGGCTAAACCGCGGTTATAGCCGCTGTGTAAGGCTTCGTCAACGAAATCAACGCAAAGATTCACCGCGCCCGCCGCCTCGTCTGATTTATAGGATAGTATAGTTGATGACGGCTTTGCCTCAACGATTTTTGCAGACATTTTGTTTCCAATCTTCTCGCCTGACAACGTTATGGCATAATCAGTAGAACTCCAAGCAAATGAGCCTTCTTTGTATGATAGTCCCCCCGAGTACACAAACTGAAAACTCTCCCCGCTCTGATTTGACGGATACGTCAGCGGCTTTATCGTAATACAGTCCAACAAAGCACGGTCGCCCTCCGGAGTCAACGGGGAAAAATAATCGTGGACAATTAAAAAATAATCGGCCGCTCTGGTTTCTCCGGGGCGGTATTTGTCTGTCCATTGTACTCCCCAACCTCCGCGCTCACCGTAGCCCCAGAGATTATATGAATTGAATGTTTCGGATTCAATGTCGGAACTGTAATATTTAATTACGGATACGCGTTTGTCGCTTGAAGTTGGAGCTTTACCGTCTCCGGAGTATTGATATTTGGTTAACAAATCAGGCCCTCCGGGTCTCCCGATAATCATATCAGCTTTTGCTACCATTGCCGAATCCATGCCGGCAGTGACATTTTCAACTGAAACGACAATCGGAACAGCTATATCTTTTTCATAATCAAAATTCTGCAGCTTGTTTCCGAAATTATTGGGATGCCCCGCTCCTACGGCCTCTTTTCCGCTGATTGCATCATATATCCGGATGGTCTGTTTGAATCTATATCCCGCCGTATCACCAAGCAGCCAAGAGGCGGTGCCGATCAGCTTGGAGTCTACCGCCGAAACAATATTTTCGACGGGTACGTAATTATCCGCACTATCAGGCGGTTGATCGGAAAACTGTTCTGCAGCGAGCTTATCGTCGCCGCGCGGGGTTGCGGTGTAATCATATTCGTTGTAAGTGTCCTGTCCGGCGTCGGTGTATGCTTCGTATTCGTCATAGCCTATATCCGTCTGTTCGGCGCCGTCTGCGGCGGGTGTGTCTGGCGTTGCGGTTACGGGCCATGATGCGCCGGGCTGGTTTTTGCCGCCGCAAGCGGCGAGGGCGAGGGTCATTGCCAGTATCAGCGCGAGTGTAAGGATTCGTTTTGTTTTCATTTTGTCTATTCTCCGTTTCTTTGAATTATTTGTGACGATATCAGAAATTAAACCCGCTGTGTACCGGCTTAATATGCCGGATAAGTTGCCTCAAGCTCCCACGTTTTCCCGTCGGTACTGTGGTACGAGAATTCCTTGCTTCCGTCGGTCGTCCTAACTATGATGCTGTATAAGCCGGCGCTCACGCCGATCACTTTGTCGTCAAACTCGCTTACGAGCTTGCCTTTCGCGCCAGTAAAAACGTAAAGCTCGAAGTTATCGACGTAGTACAGTATGTCTTCTTTGAAAATCGCGAGAGGGCCATAGGAGAATGACGAGAAACTCGCGTCTATCACAATGGGCTTACCCGTGCCTTTTTGATAATAGAGCTCGCTCGGCGCGGCTTCATTGTAGGAGTTGAAATAAATGGTACTTCCGTCTTTCGTTACAATGAAACCGTCTACGTCGCCATCAACCAGTTCCACGGTGTCGGCGTTTTCTTTTAAGCCGTCGATCTTATAAAGACCGCCGCTTTTACTATAAATGATCGTTCTGCCGTCGTCGGCGAGAACCGCTCCGTTAATGTTTCTGTCTCTCGCTACGCTTGAGGCTTCAAATTTTGCGTTGATCCGAGTAATTCCGGCGCTGTTGCCACCGCTGTGAAAGAACGTGTCGGCAAAGCTCGATATGCCGATAACGTAGTCGTGCTGCGACGTTCCGCGAGGCATCAGAAAATAGCCGACCGAACCGGACAGAGACTGCTTCTCGCCACCATTCCTGCTGATGTAGGATTTCTCGTCTGACGTATACACTATTTGTGAGAGGTCGCTGTTGAAGTAATACTGATAGACGTTCTCGCCGAGCTTTTGCTTTGAATTGTCGTCGCTGCCCTTCATCACATAAAAGGCGGAATTCTTATTGTAGTAGACGTATTTCGCGTCGTCAGCAATCGCCACCAGTTGCACGTCGTCGCCATGGACAGCTCCATTGAGTTTAGTACTATAGTACGGGTACGCTCCAATAATATCCTCTCCATCCAACCCAACATAGGTGAATGCGACTGTCCGTCCGTCAGGCGAAATGCAGTATCCTATGTTCGCAGCGAAATGTGCCCCTATTAGAGGCGAAGTGATTTCATTGACGTTACCGTTAATCCAGAGATAGAGTTCGCCCTCATTTGCCGAATAGTCCACTTCTTTTGTAAACGCTATGCCGTCGCCGGACAGACTGAGCTTCGCGTCATACACGCCGTCAGTGATGCGGTTCACCTTGTCGGACACGTGATAGAGCGTATACCCGTCGCTGTTGTAGGAGCTTCCCGTACCATCTTCGTTGATCAGCAAGGCGGCTTTCGTTCCGTCGAAGCTGCGAAGCTGGCTGACGAGCACTCCGTCGATTTTTGTTTTACTCTCCCCGCTCGGTTCTATGACGACTTCGTCGTCGTCCTGCCAAATAAAAATCACACCTTTTACAGTCTCGTACTTCGAGGGCTTGAAGGCGTTAAACACCACGCTCGCGGCGATCATCACCACAGCGAGGATCATCACCGGAACGATGAGCTTTTTCAATTTTCCCGCGCCCGTCTTGCCCGCGGCGGGCATGGAGCCCGGCGGCGCTTCGGGACGCTCGACCGGTGCGCCGCAGGTCCCGCAGAATTTCATATCGGCGGCGATCTCAGCGCCGCAGCTTTTGCAAGTATACATATCCGTCGCGCCCTCTTATTCCACTCTTTGTCCGCACGATATGCAGAACGCTGTATCGTCCGGAAGCTCCGCGCCGCAGTTGGCGCAAAGCAGCTTCAGCGCGGCGGGCGCAGCCGCGTCGCTCACTGTCTGCCGCTGCGCCGCAATTTTTGCAGTGTTTTCAATCAACTCTCCGAAGCCGTACAGAACCCACGATGAGAGCCAGGATATTACTGAGCCTGCAACCATAAGCAGAAGACCAAGACCCGACATAGCGTCGCTGCCGTAATTGACGCCCTGCATTAGCATAATGATGCCGTAAATTATACTGCCGATCATCCCCAGCCAAGCGAAAAACACCGCTAAACCCTTGATTTTTTTCCCGATATTGTTATACATAAAAACACCTCCGATTATAAAAACATATTCTTAGACTGAATTGCTGCGGTCGTCGTCGCCCGCGTAAGAGAATACTGTCCCGTCTGATTTCAACCCTCTCGTCTGCGGCGGAGTGACGTTGCCGCCGCAGGCGGTGAGGGCGAGGAGCATTGCCATTGTCAGAGTGAGTGCGAGAAGTCGTTTTGTTTTCATTTTGATTTTCCTCCGGTTATTTTGTTTTGCCCGTGATGTGCGGCAAGCGGTGCGGGTCTTTGCCGGCTTGTGATGTAACATTTTATATAAAATGTTACATAGCTCAAAAAGCCGTTGCAGCCCAAGGCTTTTTCGGGTATCGAGAGGTGCGGGGCGCTCGAGAAAATCAATTTTCAGAGAGAAAAAAGTGTTGCAGCGCAAACAAAAAACAGCTCGTGTAACATTTTATATAAACTGTTACACGAGCTGTCGGCATCAAGGTATTGCGATTCTTGGGATTATACTACCATAGGTGGAACGACTTGTAAATACTTATTTTGATTTTTGCCGACAAATTTTTCTTGCGGGCGGCGGCGCCGCTTTGCGACGCGCGTGACGTGGGCGTCCCTCTTTCCGTTTGCACAGCAGGGCGGCGGCGAAGCGCGCGCGGACGTGTAATTAAACGTGCGCCCGCCGTCCCTACAAGCCCGGATGGCAATATGAAATAAAACTTGTTTGCATTTTCCGCCCGTGGTGTGGTATTATACCGGATGTAAGGTGCGGCGAGGCCGCGCTTAACGATCCGGGGCGAAGCGTCCGGCAAACGGAGGACTGATATTGAACAACACACTCTACATCGTGATCCCGTGCTACAACGAGGAGGAAGCGCTCCCGCTTACGGGCAGAACGATGCTCGAAAAGCTGCGCGCGCTGGCCGGAAGCGGCAGAATCTCCGGCGAAAGCCGCGTTTTGCTCGTTGACGATGGCTCGCGCGACGGGACGTGGCGTATGATAGAAAAGCTGGCGGAGGATTTTCCGGAATACTGCGGCGTAAAGCTTTCCGGGAACCGCGGGACGCAAAGCGCTATTATGGCCGGGCTCGCCTTCGCCGAAAAGCTTGCCGATATGGCGATCACGACGGACGCCGATCTCCAGGACGACGTCAACGCGATAGACAAGATGGTGGACGAATTTTTAAGCGGCGCGGACATCGTGTACGGCGTGCGCTCTAAACGTGAGACCGACACGGTTTTCAAGCGCGTCACGGCGGTGACGTTTTACAGGCTTTTGAGGCTGCTTGGCTGCGGCGTCGTCTTCAACCACTCGGATTTCAGGCTGCTTTCGCGCCGCGCGATGAGCGCGCTCGGCGAATATCCTGAAAGAGATCTATTCGTCCGCGGGATCGTCCCGATGCTCGGCTTCAAGTCTGCCGTCGTGACGTATGAGCGCAGCGAACGCAGCGCCGGCGAGACAAAGTACAGCTTCCGCTCTCTTTTGCGCCTCGCCGCCTCGGGCGTCGCAAGCCTGAGCTTAAAACCGCTGCGGCTTATAATGCTGCTCGGCGCCGTTATGATGCTCATCTCGGCGGCGGGCCTTATCGCGGCGCTGGCCGCGGGCGGCGTCACAACGGCGGGACTCACGCTCTCGTCGGTCTGGTTCGTCGGAGGGATCGTGACGTGCGCGCTCGGCATAGTAGGGGAGTACGCGGGCCGCGCCTATATGGAGGCGAAAAGACGCCCTCGCTATCACATAGAAGCGACCGCCGGGATAAACACCAAACCTGAGCACTAGCGGACAGCCGTAATCGCCCGAAACGGGCAATCGGGCGCAGCCCGCAAATACAATCCGGCCTCCGCCGGGAGTTCCCGCACAACCTACAACCACAATAATTAAACGAGGTAAAAGATATTGGATAAAAGGAAATACGGACTCGACCTGACGGAGGGGAGCATACCGGCGCTGCTCGCGCGTTTCGCGTGGCCGTTTATCGCGTCGGGGATAGTGTCCGCGCTTTACGGCGCGGTCGATTTGTT
The DNA here is from genome assembly GCA_031266955.1 of Oscillospiraceae bacterium. Lineage (GTDB taxonomy): Bacteria > Bacillota > Clostridia > Oscillospirales > Oscillospiraceae > JAIRRO01. Next base: position 9,237 of record JAISAA010000322.1, read on the forward strand.
TGTAATAGGATATTTCACGGCTGAGGAAGTTATATCCGGCGTGTCCACGGGCACGCAGGTGCTTATGATCGTGTACACGTTCACGATAGCGCTCGGGACAGGCGGCACGGTGCTTGTCGGGCGGAAAATAGGGGAGCGCGACTACAAAGGCTGCGCGCGCGCCGCCGGGACGTTTATGACTATCGGGCTCATAGTCTCCGTCGTCATAACGGCGGGGATAGCGCTGACCGCCTCCGCGCTGCTGACGGTTATGCAGACGCCGGACGCGGCGCGGCCGTCCGCGATGAATTACGTGCTTTTCGCGGCCGTCGGCATACCGTTCAACATCGGCTACAGCATAATAAGCGCCATAGCGCGCGGGCTCGGCGACGCGAAGACGCCGAGCATCGTCGGGGCCGTCGGCGCCGTCGCGAATATTGTTCTCGACTTTATATTTGTCGGCTCGTTCGGCTGGGCGGAGACGGGCGTCGCGCTCGCCACGAGTATTTCACAGCTTGTGACGTTTGTGCTCATCGGGGGATGGCTGCTTAAAAGAAAGTTCCCGTTTCCGTTTGCGAAAAGTGATTTTAAGCTGCACGCGCCGTCGGCGGCGGGGATATTCAAGGTCGGGATACCGCTTTGGTTTCAGGAAATACTCGTACATATCTCGTTTATGATAATCACGGGGATCGTAAACGATATGGGCGTCGTCGCGGGCGCCGCCGTCGGATTGATATCAAAGGTGTTCAGCCTTGTCGGGCTGTTCCCGCTCTCTATAGGCAACGCCGTCGCCGCCGTCGCGGCGCAGAATCTCGGCGCCGCGCGGCGGGACAGGGCGATAAGCGCGCTGCGCTGGGGGATATTCTATTCGCTCGCCATCGAGATAGCCGCCGTCGCCGCCTGTCAATTGGCGCCGGATGCGATAACGTCGCTGTTCGCGAACGGCAAGCCGGAGGTCGTTTTGGGCGCGGCGAGCCATCTGCGCTCATTTTCGATAGATTTGATACTTATTTCGCTTGTGTTCAATCTGAACTCGTATCTCAGCGGCTGCGGCAAGTCAAATATCGTGATGCTGCACAGTATGGTATCGACGTTTGCCGTGCGCGTGCCGCTTTCGCTGCTGTTCGCGAGGCTTGCGGGGGACGTTAACTATAAGCTGTTTGCGCTGGGCTTTGCGGCGCCGATAGCGTCCGTGCTGTCGGTCGCGATATGCGTCGTGTTCATATTCCTGTACAATAAAAAACAGGCGCGCTTGGAAAAGCTCGGGGGCGCGGCGTGAGCCCAAAAAATGAAATGCAAGAGAATGAAATAAAAAAGAAAGAAATAAAAGAGCTGCTCGCACGCCACGGCTTCCGCTTTTCAAAGTCGATGGGGCAGAATTTTCTGACTGATGCCGAGATCCCGGAGCGCATAGCCGAAGCCGCGCGCCTGACGCGCGAGACCCACGCGCTTGAGATAGGCCCCGGCATAGGCGCGCTGACGGCAAGCCTATGCCGCCGCGCGGGTTTTGTCACGGCTGTGGAGCTCGACGCGGCGCTCCTGCCGATACTGAGCGAGACCTTGCGGGATTTTGAAAACTATGAGATAGTCCGCGGAGACGCGCTGAAGCTCGGCCTCCGCGAGCTTATGGCGCGGAGAAACGAGCCGCGTCTCGCCGCCTGCGCGAATCTGCCGTACAATATCACGGCGCCCGCCGTCGCGGCGCTGCTTGAAGCCGGGATTTTTGAGACTGTGACAGTTATGGTGCAGCGCGAGGTCGCGCGGCGCTTTTGCGCCCGGCCAGGTACCGCCGATTACGGCGCGTTCACTGTTTTCGTGAATTATCACGCGGACACCGAGGCGCTGTTTGACGTTGATCCGGAGAGCTTTATGCCGGCGCCGAAGGTCGTGTCCTCCGTCGTCCGTATGACGCCGCGCGCGCCGGAGGCGGAGATCGGCGACGAGCTTTTTTTCTTCCGCGTCGTAAAAGCGGCGTTTTCGCAGCGGCGCAAGACGCTTGTGAATGCGCTTGCCTCGGGCGGTTTTGGGACTAAGGACGCGATTTTTAACGCCGTTGCGGACTGCGGGATCGAGCCTCTTGCACGCGGGGAGACGCTCGGAATAACGGAATTCGCGGAGCTCGCGCGGCGGCTGGCGAAGCTTCGATAACGCTTTCCGCTTTTAACGCCGCCGCCCGAAATACTTTTCGCGAAAATCCACGTGCTCTAACTTAAATTCCCGGTTTTTCAGATATTCGAGCGCGCCCGCGTCGGTTTTGAATGAAAACGCGAGCCTGTACGAGCACAAAAGCTGTCTGTGCTCGCCGTATTTTCGATTTGTCCGCTCAGAGCCGTATTTGCCGTCGCCCAAGATCGCGCAGCCGGCGTGGGCGAGCTGCGCGCGGATTTGATGCGTGCGGCCTGTCAGCAGCTTGCATTCCAAAAGCGTCAGCCCGCCGAGCGACGCTATCGCGCGGTATTCCGTTGCGGCGTAGCTCGCGCCCGGCCTCGCGCCGTCGGATACGAAAACCTGATTTTTTGACGCGTCCTTGAATATCCAGCCTTCGAGGAGCCCGGAGCTTGCGGGCGGAGCGCCGGCGACGGCGGCGAGATAGTATTTGTCTATCTCCCGCGCCTTGATTTTATCGTTGATGATGCGCAGCGCCTCGGCTGTTTTGGCGGCGATGACTATGCCGGAGGTGTTGCGGTCTATGCGGTTGCAGAGCGCGGGCGCGAAAGAATTTTCCTTGCGCGGGTCCCATTCGCGCTTTTGGTAAAGATAGGCCTGCGCGCGGACTATCAGAGTCGAATAGTCAAAGCCGCCGTCCGGGTGGGACAAAACGCCGGCCTTTTTGTCGAGCAGCAGCAGGTTTTCGTCCTCGTACACTATCGAAAGCACGGGGTCATGTATCCGCAGAAACGCGTTATTCTCGCCCGGCGTCTCAAAAAACTCGTCGTTTATGTACATCTCCACCGTGTCGCCGGGCTCAAGGCGCGCGTCGCGCTTTGAACCGCGCCCGTTGCGCTTTATCCGCTTCAGGCGGATATATTTTTGCGCCAGAGCGGGCGGGAGCAGCGGGACGGACTTTGACACGAACCTGTCAAGGCGGGCGCCGGCGTCGTTTTTTTGGATGGTGAACTGTTTCAACTTTGTATTCCAATGAAATCAGTGTTGTTCATAGCGTCAGCGTCCAAGCTCAAGAAGCCCATAAGCTTCACCGCTGTACGACATATCGTTAAGCCGCATTATGACGCGTTTGCCTTCGTCGGTTTCTTTCATAGATGACACGCCGCCCGCCGCGCCGTGAAATTCGGCTTTATCGAGCATTGAAATATCCCACTTCAGCCAAATCGCCCACCACGTTGGCAGGACAAAGCCGTGCGCCACAACAACAACAATATCGTTACTTGTAGCCATTATTTCGTCGCAAAACGCCGACAGGCGGTTCCATACGTCGCGCCCCGATTCAGCGTCCGGCAATGACCTGTCGTCTATCGCTTTGACGATAGCCCCATTTTCGCGCAGCCATTTATTTGACTTCCCGCAAGCCGAGCCGAGATTTATCTCACGCAGCTCCGGGCGGTATTCCGCAGCCGCACCAAGATAACGCAAAAGCGGTTCGGCGGTCTGTCTTGTCCGAATGAGATCGGAACAGTAAATCTTGAAATCCTCGCCCGCAAGCTCCGCGGACAGCCGCTTGCCGATATTTTCAGCGCGTTCCTTGCCCACATCCGTGAGCTCCCAGTCCGTCCAGGAGCCGATCATGCCGTTAAGGTGATGAACCGACTGGGTGTGCTGGATGGTTATTACCGTTTTCATCTTGAGTCCTCCGTTTCTTTCGTGAAGCCTATCTCAGTGCCCGCGGGCGGCGGCCTACCGCGAATATTTTATCAACAAAGAAAAGAAGATGCAACAATTTTTTGCGCGAACGTCCCGGCAAAGCTCCGCCCGTTCTTATTTCGCGCGTTTACGCCGGACGATCACCCTGTCAAACGCCGCAAGCAGTCCCGGCAGGATGAAGATGACGAGCGCCGCGGCGCATATCCCGCCCTTCGCTATCGTAAGCAGTATTTCGGAGATTGCCCTGTCCGATACGGTCAGCATAGCGCCGAGCACGCCGGTGATTATGACAAGGATCAGCGCTGAGGTCATTATCGTGTGTATGGAGCGGCGCAGCGCGTCGGCAAGCGCGGCTTTGATGTCCATATCCCGCCGTGCCTCGATATAGCACGAGGCCAATAATATGCCGTAATCGACGGTAGCCCCGAGCAGCAGGCATTGCACGATGAGCAGCGGCAGATAATACATAGAACTGCCCTGAAAATACGCGAGCCCCATCGTGATAAACACCGCGCACTGCACGACGCACACAAGTATCAGCGGCACCGACAGCGAGCGGAACGCGACCGCAACGACGGCGAATATCGCGATAACGGTGAGTATCGTTATAAAATTCATCTCCGACGGGAAATCGCGGCTCATTTCATACGCCACGGCGGACGCGCCGAGGATATAATGCCGCCCCGGGAGCGCCGACAGATCGCGCTCTATGTCCGCGAGAAAATTGAACGTTTCCTGCGATTCCTCCGCTAAGCTCGTGTTTACGATCACGCGGGAGTACGTTTCGCCGACAAATTGCCGCTTCGCGTTTTCGAGCGTTTCGCCTGCGGCGTTCAGCGTCGCCGTCATTTCGTCCGTGATAAACGGCTTGAAGCGCTCGTCGGACGCGGCTTCGTCTATGACATACCGCATAAAATCATACAGCGGGAGCTTGTCGTAACCGTCGTTTGAACCGGGCCTTCTGCTCGAATCCAACATAGAGTCATGCAGTGAATAGAGCGTATAAAGCTGCGCCGTAAGCGCCGGGTCGAGGCCCATGGCCTCGGCGGCTTCCTCGGACGTCAGGGGGAGGCCGAGCGTTGAGGCGTAGCTGTTTACGCTGTCCGCGGAGGCGTTCCCGGCCCATTTTTCGGCGAGCGGCGCGGCGAGCGCCTCGTCGGAGTTCTCATATAACACGACGACCGGGTTGTCTAACGTAAATACCGCGCCGATTTTGTCGTATTCCGACAGAGTGTACGTGATCCCGACGCCGCCCTTCAGGAAAAATCCCGCCGCGAGCAGGGCGATAAATACGACGGGAACGGCCCGCCGGACGCGGAAGCTGAGCGCCGCGAGCTTGTCTGTCCCGACGTGCAGCGCTTTCTTTCTCGTTTTTTCAATAAGCCCGTCGAATATGAGTATCAGCGCCGGCAGCACGGCAAATATGCAGATGAGGCTGAGCAGCACGCCCTTCGCGAGCACAAAACCCATATCCCGCCCGATGGTGAAGCTCATAAACACAAGCGCGAGCATTCCGACGATGGTCGTCACAGAGCTGCTTGATATGGCGGCGAACGCGTGACGCAGAGCGTTGCGCATAGCTTCCTTTTTATCGACGGCGCCGCCGGCGTCCGTCATCGTCTTTTTCTCCTGATCGTACCTGTCGAGAAGCATTATAGAATAGTCCATCGACAGGCAGAGCTGCAGTATCGCGGCTATCTGGTTCGTGATCTCCGAGACCTCGCCCAAAAATATATTCGTCCCCATATTGAGCGCTATCGCCACCGCGAGAGACGCCAGAAGCAAAACGGGCGTTATCCACGAATCGCCGATCACAAACAAAATGATAAGACCCAAAATCGCCGCTACTACGGAAATTTTCGTTACTATGTCGATAGTCGTGTTTCCCGCCGCGTCGCCGCTGAAGGTCAAGTCGAGCTCCGAATACCGGGCCTCTATCTCGCCGACGGCGGCTATCGACTCCGGAGTGCCGCCCGCGAGGTCAAAGGTCACGGTGTAGAGCGCGTACCCGTCCTTGTTATAGCGCGCGCCGTCCGGGGCGTATGCGACGCCGGTGACGTGCCCGGCCTCGGAGAGCTCGGCGGCTATGCGGGTCTTATCGCTCTCCGTCAATCCGGCGAACATCAGGTTTACCGAAGAGGACGCGGGGAATTCGTCCTTCATTATACTCATACCGGCCTTTGTAGGCGAGTCCTCCGGCAGATATTTTGTCATATCTGAATTGACGTTCACGCGCGTCGCCAGCCACAGCGACAAAAGCGCGAGCGCTATGAAAACCGAAAGTATTATTTTGCTTTTTCCCACGATGAAATTTGAAACTGCCCGCATTTGCTTGATTTCCTCCGTTCGATGCTCCGCGCGTTTAGCCGCGCGGCTTGACTTTTTGTCCGAAGCGATATTATAATGCACACGTGTGAGCGCCGCAACCGACTGTTGACCTGGAAGTGGACGCGTAAACGACACATTTGCAGAAAATGTCCCGAACGCGACATTTTGACGCGATTTGAGGCTTCAAAAAAAAGGGGAGAACACCGTGAAAGAAAATCAGCGCGTGAGGATGACAAAACAGCTTCTGCGCGACAGCCTGACAGCCCTGCTCTATGAAAAGAGCATACAAAAAATCTCCGTGCGTGAGATATGCGACCGGGCGGAGGTGAACAGGTCGACGTTTTATAAATATTACGGCAGCCAGTATGAGCTTCTTGAGGATATGGAGCGCGAGGTCATAGCGATGATCGATAGATATTTATCGGAGCCGGAGGGCTTTCCCGACACGGGCGCGAGGCAGATAGGCGCGCGGGAAATCGGAAAAATAATAGCCTTCGCGGATGCCGATTCCAACCTGTGCAGGATACTTGTGAACAACAACGTAGACCCGGAGTTCCCGGCGAAGCTTATGAATCTGCTCAGCATAAGGCAGTTTCTTTCCGTGCCGCCGAACGGAGACCGCGAGGAAAACGACTTGGAGTATGTCGGCAGTTTTCTCATAAACGGAAGCTTCGGCCTTATAAAAAACTGGCTTAATAAGCCTCAGCGCGACCCGCCCGAGCATATCGCCGCGCTGCTGACGGAGATGATGTCAAAGCTTATCCCACTGGTTCCGGCGACCGGCGGAGACTGATCTCGCCTTTACAGCTCCACAATGCGCCCGCCCATTTGCTTTATGCGCTCGTCGTGGCTCACGACTATCACGGTTTTGCCCGTTTCGTTCATACCGCGCAGGATGTTCATAACCGCGTCGGCGTTGTCCCGGTCGAGCGAGCCCGTCGGCTCGTCGGCGAGTATCAGGACGCACCTTTTTATCATCAGCCGCGCGAGGGCGACGCGCTGCTGCTCTCCGCCGGAGAGCGTGTACACCTTCGCCCTGCCCATATCCGCGAGCCCGACGCGCCCGAGCGCTTCATTGACCGTCACGCCAGAGCGCCCGCTCTTTTTCACGATGTTCATATTCTCCGCTACGGTCTTGTTTTCGATGAGCGCGAAGTTCTGGAACAGGAAGCCCACGGTCTCGGCGAAGTATTTCAGACGGTTTCGGCGGACGCCGACGTCCGTTCCGTTTACGGTGATCTTGCCCGACGTCACGGGCTCTAACGCGCCTATCATATTCAGCAGCGTCGTCTTGCCGCTGCCGGACACGCCGGAGAACACTACAAATTCGCCGTCCGCGATCTCCAGACTGAAATTCTCAAAAAGCGTCCGTTCTCCGAATTTCTTTGTCAGCCCCTCGATTTTTATCATACAGCTTCTCCTTTCAATATCCGCTGGACATTGCGTTTTTCAAACCGGCGCATATTCGCCGCCGCGAAAACCAGCTCGACGGCGATGAGCGCGAGCCCTCCGGCGGCGACGCTCGTGAGCGACGCGGAGCCGAGTATCCCGCAGACGACAAGCGACGCCGTAAGGCTCAGCGCGCCGGTCACGGCCGTCGTGATGAAAAATCGCTTATTGCGCCCCGGAACCGTATACCCGAGCACCTTTTTCAGCGCGAGCTCCGCCGCGTGTACTCGGTACTCAAACCGCAGCAGCGTGCGTATGACGATGCTCTCAAGCGCGAGCATCAGCGCCGCGAGCACGGCGGCGATGAGCAGCGTGCGCTTTTCAAACTGCCACTGATACAGATAATTGTCCAGCACGCCCGTAAGCTTCGGCGCAAAGCCGGGGAAACCGAGCTCCGTATGATACGCGTCGAATTCCTCCGCCGTAAGGCTGTACATTGTCGCTTGCTGAAGATAGCCTATGCCGTAGTAGCCGGGCACGCCGTCCGCGCCCATATTGTTAAGTACGATCATCGGCGATTTTACGAGCTCGCTGCTGATGCGGCTGCCCTGCGTGACGGCTATAATTTCCGGCGCGCCGCCATAGGATAGCGCTTCGCTGTCGTAAGCCTCTCTGTAATACAGCTCCCAGACCTCGCGCATATCATCGAGCCGCCCGGCCTCGGACGCGCGTTTTTTCGGCGTGATGAAGTACACTTTTTCCTCCGTGACCGTCTCGCGCAGCTCCGGGATCTTCTCCTTCAGATACTCCGTCGCGCCGCGGTCGGCGAAGACGTAGCCTCCGTCAAGCGTCCGGGCGTCGATCCACACGAGCTGCCGCGCCGTTCCGCGCCCCGTCGCGAGCCCGTAGAGCTGTTCCGAAACCTCCTCTGACGCGTACGAATCGTCCCAACCGTTTTCGCCGAGGAAATACGCCGGGAGTATGACGTAAGAAAAGCCCCTGTTGTCCTCAAAAAAGCCGCGCTGACTGTAAAAATTCACGGCGCGCGCCGCAAGCTCTATATTCGCCGATAAAATTATCACGGCGAGCACCGCCGTTATCGTCTTGAACACATACGCCGCGCGGACAGTCGCCCGCGCGCCCGCCGAGGTCACGATATCGCGCTTGTAATCGACGAAAAACAGACGCAGAAACGGCAGGGAATTCGCCGCCCAAAAAACGCCGAGCGCCGCGAGCGCCGCATCGTAAGCGTAAAACGTGTTCGTGACGCCGCGCAGCGCAAGCGCCAAAAACACCGGGATCGCCGCGAAAAACGCGGTGTCCGCAGCGATATTTTTCAAAATGACGCCGCCGACGCTCTCGCCGTTTATAAGGCGCACGACAACTTCCTTTTTAAGCACCTCGATTTCAAACTGCGTCAGCAGCCACAGCAGCAGGACGGCGATGACCCAGAGGAACACAACATATATCTTTTCCGTGTCCCGGCCGTCGGGGAAGCCGTGCGGGAAATTTCCGCCGTAATCGTCTATCGTTGCGCGGCGGAAGGCGAGAATATCCTCCTCGGACCCTATAATGTAATATGTATTCGGCGACGCCATCTCTTCCGGGTCAGGAGTATCCGCAAACGGCAGCATCGCGACCTCCGTACGCCCGATCAGCATACTTTCAAACGAGCCGCCGTATATCTGTGATTTGCTGGCGAGGGCCTCCGCCGCGCCGTCCGTCGCGTAGATATTCATACGTTCTGAGAAAAGATTTTCAACCTTTCTGTCCACGCAGAACACCTCGACGTTGTTTTCACGCGCAGCTTCCGCTATCCCCGCAAGCATATTTTCGCGCGTGCCGCCCGGCTGCAAATACATTGACAGCCCGGTGTAGCCGCTGTAGCTGAAGCTGCTGATATGCCAGACGTACACCTCGCCCGTCAGAATGAGAATGGCAAACAGCAGCACTGAGCCTGTTATATACTTAGCTTTTTTCATCGGTCAGCCCTCTCAGCGCTGCGCGCCGTCACTCAAGGGCGGCGGGAATTCATATCCCCAGCGGCGCTCAATTTCGTCGAACATTTTTTGGATCCCGGCGCGGTTTTCGTCCGCGTATTCCTGCGGCGTTTTGCCCTCCTCTGATTTCCCGTTTGTAAATGTGCTTTCCGGGGGATAGGCGTAAGCCCGCCACTCCTTATCCAGCTGAAAACCCACGGAACGGCTCCATATGATACCGTTGCGTTCTATCGGCGAGATATCAACGCCGATATTCCAATAAATGATCTCGTCCGTGAGCGCGTCCAGATTGAACCACACCGATACCGGCCCCTCGGTCTGTTCAATTGAAACATATCCTATGGACGCACCGAATGAAAAAATAAACGGTTTCAGCACAGAAACCTTATACCCGCTCGCGGGCTTCGCTATCGCGCCCGCGTGGTCGAATGTAATCGTATCGTCGCCGTAAAACTTATCGAACGGTGCGGATATTTTTATGTTCCAAAACGCGACATATCCGAGGGCGGACGCGACGAGCACCCCCGCGATTATGATGACGACTATTGCTTTCCGTGAAAGCTTTTTTCGTTCTTTCGTGAATCGAATTCCCAAGCCTTCGTACATTATAAATATTTCCTTTCCTGCGCGTTTCCCCTCTTACCCTTGCTCGGCGACGTAGAGGGCGGCGCGGCTTTGGATCAGCCTTGCGGTTTCCTCCGCAGTTTTGACGCCGGCGTAAAACGCGCCGAGCTCCTCCAACGCGATGTTCATCAGCGCCGTGTCGTGCGCCGTGAGCACGGTCGCGCCCTCTATCGCCTCTCGGACGCGGGCGGCGTCTGTTTCCGTCAGCGCGTAGCTTTGGTATTTGGGCAGCGTCATATCAAGCTCGTCGAGCGAAAAGACGGGCCAGCTCGCGAGCCTCGCCATGCTAAACTCGCTGACGAGCATTCCGTTTGATATATCGCGCTCCGCTAGAGGCGTCATTTCCTCCGCGACGCGGCGTTCAAAGATGTTCTTGTTCAGCGTGAGCTTTTCGTCCCTGACAACGCGCCCCGCGACATAATAGCTGTTTTCAAACCGCGGCTCAAAGTCCTCTGAGAGCATTGAGGCGATAAAGCTCCACGCTTCTTCCGGGTGCTCCGTCACGGAGGATACTGTGTATACGGTGTGCGGGGATATGCGCCCGCCGTTTTCCCCATAGGTCGGGACGCCGACGAGAGCGACGGGCTCGCCGAACAGCTCCGTCTCCAGCGTGCGCGCGGCGCGTGGGCCGGATATTGCCACGGCTTCGAGCAGCACCTCGCCGTTGGCGCGGCGCGCGGGGTAATCGTTCATAAATTCCATAATATCAAGAGACGCGAAATCAAGCCCCAGCGGCATACGCTCCGAGAGCCTGAGCTGAGCGATAAATTCCGGCCCGTCGAAATTGACCTCGCCCGTTTCCAAATTGACGTAGCGCGACATATTTGAGAGCACAAGCGGCACCCACGCCTGCTGCACGGGCGCGGCGGCCATTATCTCATAAATCGACGCGTCGGGATACTTATCCGCGACATTTTCAAGCTCCTCCGGCGTTATGGCGGACACGTCGCCGAAAACAGATTCCTTGCCCGCGAGCGTGTTTACCGTAAAGAACGGCGTCGCGTAGTAGAGCGAGCCGCCTATGCTCGCCGCGTCGAGGACGTTTTGGAACATATCGCCGCGTGAGAGCGTTTCGTCCGCGTCGAGCAGCGGGTAGAGGTCGGCGAACACGCCCTTTGAGACGTATTTTACCGCGTCAAGTCCGTAGCCGCCGTTGAAGCTGTATAGATCGGCGGGGCTCTGGCCGATCAGCGCAAGGTCAAACCGCGTTAAGTCCCGGTCGAAGTCGAGGACCTCAATACGCGCCGTTTTGCTCGTCCTGTTGAAGTCGAGTACGGCTCCGCGCGTCACGGGATCAAGCCACAGTGTGGCGAGTTGCAGGAGCGCCTTATCCCCGAGCACGGCGTCCGGGTCGGGAGTGAGGCGGGAAAGCGAGGTTATCATTTCCGAGCCGTCGAGCCTCGCCGCTAAAAATTCGCCGTTTTCGGCGGCGAATACGCGGCCTATGTATGCCGGGTCGATATCGGAATTCAGGAGATCCACAATTACCTCCGCGGTCATATCGCCGGACTTAAAGCCGTAGATTTTATTCGCGAAACGCGCGAAGAACGCATTGTCGCCCGCGCCGGC
>JAISAA010000341.1 GCA_031266955.1 Oscillospiraceae bacterium
GACCGGGGCTATGACTGCGTTTTGATTACGCGCCTCACCCCGGAAAAAGCGGAGGCCGTGAACGCCGAAACGCCGATTACATATGATCCGATATCGCGCATCGGGATTTTCGGCAAAAAAACGCCGCCGTCCACTATTGGCTATATCGCCGTGTGCGCCGCCGGGACGAGCGACCTGCCCGTCGCGGAGGAGGCCGCCACAGTTGCGGAGGCGCTGGGTAGCCGTGTGGAGCGGCTGTACGATGTGGGCGTTGCGGGGCTGCACAGGCTGCTGCACAGGCTTGATACGATAATGGCGGCGCGGGTCGTCATCGCCGTTGCGGGGATGGAGGGCGCGCTCGCCACGGTCATCGGCGGGCTCGTGTCCGCGCCCGTTATCGCGGTGCCGACGTCCGTCGGCTACGGGGCGAATTTTCAGGGGCTGTCGGCGCTGCTGTCGATGCTCAATTCCTGTGCCGGGAACGTGTCCGTCGTGAATATCGACAACGGCTTCGGCGCGGGGTATCTGGGGAGCCTTATCAACAATATCGGGGAATTAACGGGTGGGGCATTACAATGAATCTTTATTTGGAATGTAACATGGGCGCCGCGGGCGATATGCTTATGGCGGCGCTGTACGAGCTTTTGCCGGAGCCTGAGCTCTTTTTGCGCAAAATGGACTCTCTCGGACTGCCGGGGATAAAAATAACGCCCGAGGCGTCGGTCAAATGCGGCGTCACCGGCACGCATATGCGCGTCACGGCGTTCGGCGCGGAGGAAGCCTCCGCGGACGAAAACACGGCGCGCGCGCGCGATCATACGCACGAGCACACCCACATCCACATCCACGAAAATCATACGCACACTCACGCGCACGCGCAAACTCACGACCACAGGCGCGAAGCTGCGCATACGCACGGTATGGACTACGCGGCGATCCTGCGGCTGATCGAAGCTTTGCCCCTGCCGGACAAAGTAAAGTCCGACGCGCGGGCCGTGTACGGGCTGATCGGCGAGGCGGAAAGCGAGGTCCACGGCGTAAGCGTGGAGCAGGTGCATTTTCACGAGGTCGGCTCTCTGGACGCACTGGCCGACGTCGTCGGGGTGTGCCTGCTTATCGATATGCTCGGCGTGACGGAAATATCGGCGTCGCCCGTCGCCGTCGGTTCCGGCTTCGTGCGGTGCGCGCACGGATTATTGCCCGTGCCGGCGCCCGCGACGGCTCTGCTGCTGAAAGGCGTCCCGATCTACAGCGGCGCGGTGCGGGGTGAGCTATGCACTCCGACGGGCGCGGCGCTGCTGCGCCGTTTCGCGTCCCGCTTCGGGGATATGGAGCCGATGAAAACGCTTAAAATCGGCTACGGCATGGGCACAAAGGATTTTGACCGCTGCAACTGCGTCCGCGCGTTTTTGGCGGAAAGCACCGAAAACACAAACGCCGGCGCGCGCGAAAATATAACCGAGCTGCGCTGCAATCTCGACGATATGACGGGCGAGGAGATCAGCTTCGCAATGGAAACGCTGCTCGCCGCCGGCGCGCTCGACGTGTTTTTAACGCCAATATATATGAAGAAAAGCCGCCCGGCGACGCTTTTTACAGCGCTGTGCCGGACGGCGGACGAGGACGAATTGACGCGGCTGATATTCAAGCACACGACGACGCTCGGCGTCAGGGCGGAAACGCTGAGGCGGGCCGTGCTTTCGCGAAAAGAAATCACGCGCGAAACGCAGTTCGGGAGCGTGCGCGTCAAGCTGTCGGAGGGCTTTGGGGTTTCGCGGGAAAAGGCGGAGTACGACGACCTCGCGCGGCTGGCGCGCGAAAACGGGGCGGGGCTGCGCGATTTGATTTGAGAAGCAGCCCGGGGCGCCTTTCTCCGCTTACAGCGCAAGCGTGCCGTTTTCGTCCTCAAGCAGTATCAATATCCGCTCCTCGGCGCCGGTTTCCGCGTTGATATACACGATATAATGCCGTCCGTCGGGCGCTTCGCATTTGAATTCATAGCAGAACGCCTCGTTTTTGCCGTCCGTCGGAATCACGCTGAGCGCTTGCGAGAGGATATTCAGCTCTTTCGAGACCTTTGCGCGCGCGGCGTCCGCGGAGATTTCCGGCTCCGGAAGCTCGCGCTCGTGATGGTGCATAATATATCCCTGCGCCTCAAAGCCGGAGACCTCGCCGGTGTCGAGGTCGGTCGTGACCTTTATCAAATCGGTGTAGCATATGACGTCGTCCTGAGTGTAGGCGAAATTCACGGTGACGGAGCCGTCCTGCGTCATGTGATAGCTCTCGCGCATAGCCGCAAAGCCTCGGTCGGACAGGAATTTTTCCGCGGTTTTCACGGCGTCGCCGACGCTTACGGAAGCCTGTCCGGGGACTCGCGGGGAATACATATTGACGACGGCGCCGCCGGCCTTTGATATTTCTATATTCAAGCCGCCGTTTGAGTCCTCACGCGAAAAGCGATATACAGGCAGACTTCCCACGCGTTCGCCGTCAAAGCGCAACGCGCCGCCCGCTGATATAAATTGGCCGCCTACGGCGGCGCCGCGGGCAGCGCCCGCGACGATGAACTCTTCCGCTATCTTTTGCGCCTCGTCGCGCGAGACCTCGGGTTTGTTTTCGAGAAAGCGCGGCTGCATCCCGCCGATGTGAGAGGAAAACGGCCCGTCGTAAATCAGCGAGGGCATTTCGGGGAATTCGTCCTCGGTCGCTTTTACGCGCTCGGAGAACGGGCCAGAGGCGGCGCCGATCTCATTTTCCGCGGCGTTTCCGGCGTTCTCGGCGCGTCGTTCGACGTCCGCGAGCTCTCCGAGCGTAAATCCGCCGTCGTTCACCTCGCCGAGAAGCTCCGTAAAATTGCCGCTGAGCATTGACGCCGTCTCCGACAGCTTTTTCAGATTCCTCTTTTCGTCGCCGGACAGCGCCTCGCCGCGGGCGAGCTTTTTCGTCAGCGCGAACGCGTAATCCCCCGTCCGCGTGATAAAGCCGGAGGTTTGCAAGAGCCCGACATCCCCGCGCGGCAGCTCTCCGAGGGCTTGCTTCGCGGTTTCAGCCGCGCCGAAAACGCGGGTCAGCGTCTCGCCCTCCATACCGCCGCCGCCCGAGAAAACGCACTTTTGCAGCGCGGAATCGAGCTCCCCGATCCCGGTGGCGAGGCCGTTGAAGGCGCGGCGGTAGCAGTTTTCGGTCTGCCTTTTGTAGAACACAGCCGCTTGGTGATTTTTATATACAAAGCCGCCGAGGACGGCGACGAGCGCGAGCGTGTAAGCGACGAGCGCCGCCGCGTATTGTTTTTTCAATCGTATTTTCATTGCTGTGACAATTCCTTTCGATTTCGATGATGTATAACATAGGCTGTCCGAAGAAAGCGCGTATATTACTCGCACGTTTAATCACACCGCAATAAAACGCAAGAAACAAGCGCGAAACGCGCGGGCGGCGAATTTGCAAGCCTTTGCTGTAAATCATATTGACATCCGGGGAAAGCGCCGGAAGCCTTCGTCTCGATTTTCTTTCCCGATGTTGTAATCGGAGGCCCGCTGTGGCATAATTGTTCAAGTCGATCATATTGAGGAAATTCGCGGAGGATGCCGCAGGACAGGAAAGGATGATCATACCGATGCAATACCGGCTCGATCCGAAATCGGGGAATAAGCTGTCCGCTTTAGGCTTCGGCTGTATGCGGTTCCCGCGCGGGATCGGCATCGACCTTGCCAAAAGCGAGAAGCTTGTGCTTGAAGCCGTCGAGCGGGGCGTGAACTATTTCGACACCGCCTATATTTACGGCGGCAGCGAGGATGCGCTCGGCGAGATTTTACATAAAAACAGCCTGCGCGATAAAATTTATCTCGCCACAAAGCTGCCTCACGGCAAATGCAAAAGCTATGGGGATTTCGACAAACATTTCAACGAGCAGTTAAAACGTCTGCGCACGGATCACATCGACTACTATTTGATCCACAATCTTGCCGATACGGACGCCTGGCGGGCGGCCGTCGATATCGGGATCGAAAAATGGATCGCCGAAAAGAAGGCGAGCGGCCAGATCCGGCAAATAGGTTTTTCATTTCACGGTGTCCAAACGGAGTTTTTGCGGCTTTTGGACGCGTATCCGTGGGAGTTTTGCCAGATACAGTACAACTATATGAACGAAAATTATCAGGCGGGGCGGCTCGGTCTGCAAAAAGCACACGAGAAGGGTCTGCCTGTCGTCATTATGGAACCCCTGCTGGGCGGCAAGCTGGCGAGCGGCGTACCGAAAAAGGCCGCGAAGCTGCTAAGTGAGGCAAGCCCGGACTTGACGCCTGCGGCGTGGGGCCTGAAATGGCTTTGGGATCAGCCGGAAGTGTCTGTCGTCCTGTCTGGAATGAATGCGCCCGAACAGCTCTCCGACAACATTAAAACCGCCGAGACCGCGGAAATCGGAACGCTCACCGGCGGCGAGCTCACCGTTATCGACAAAGTCAGGGCGGTGTTCAAGGAAAGCTACAAAGTGCCTTGTACGGGCTGTAATTACTGTATGCCGTGCCCAAACCGCGTGAATATACCCGGCTGCTTCGCGGCGTACAACGCCTCTTACGCCAACGGCTTTATCACTGGAGTGACGCAGTATATGACAAGTACAAACGTGCTCCACTCATCCGGCGGGCTAAAGGCGTCCAACTGCGTGAAATGCGGCCTGTGCGAGAAGAAATGCCCGCAGCATATTGAAATCTCAAAGGAACTCGCGAACGTAAAAAAGCGGCTTGAGCCGTTTTGGTTCAGTGCGTTGCTTAAAATAGCAAGGAGGTGAAATGCAGGCGTCCGCGCCTATCGGCGCAATGCTTTTTTCGCCTGCGCGGCTCTTGACAAATGCGGGGCGGCGGCGTATACTCGACCCAACGCGCGAGGTAAATCAAACGCCGCGCGGAAGCCTTACGGCGGGAGGTGCGGCGGGAGGTGCAAATCGAGAATACTCAGCCCGAAACGGCTCAGCCTGAAAACGCACGGGCCCGTGTGGCGCGTCCCCTCGCCGTCACCGGCGCTTCGTTTGCCGCGGCGTGCCTGCTGCTTTCGTATATTACCGAAAAATATGCCGTGACGGTGGTAGCCGTTTGTCTCGCGTTTTGCGCGGCGGCGGCTGTTTTCAGCGCGCGCTGGCGTTTTCACGCCGTTATAGCGGCGTGCGCCTTTTCGTTGGGCGCCGTGCGTTTTTTGGGACTGCCGGCGTGGACGCCGGGAGAGCTGATATCCCGCGTTATCGTAGTGTTCGCGGACTTCGCCGCGAGGGTCGCGGATTCTATCGACTCGGCGTTTCCGGCGCGGCTGGCGCCGTTTTTCCGCGCGATCACTATCGGGGACGCCGACGCGCTGCGGCGGGACGCGGCCGTGTACACGGCGCTCGGGATGTCGGGCGTCGCGCATATCGTCGCGGTGTCCGGGATGCACGTTTCGTTTCTTATATCTATGATCTCTTACGTTGCGCGGACAAGGTGGGCGCGCATCACGGTGGATATTCCCGTGCTGCTGGCGTTTATGGCCGTGACCGGTTTTTCCTCGTCCGTATGCCGCGCCGCTATTATGCAGCTTTTTGTCATCACGGCACCGCTCGCGCGGCGGAGGGGAGACTCCGTGACCTCGGTTTTCACGGCGCTTTTGCTGCTGCTCGCGTTCGATCCTGGTCTCATAACGCAAATCGGGCTTCAGCTGTCGTTTTTATCGACGCTCGGCATAGTGATCATTTCGCCGCGTATGCAAAATGCGCTGCGCGAATACGGCGAAACGCGCCGCGTGCTCAGAAAACGCGGAATCCCGCGCGCCGTATACGACTTTGTGACGGCAAGCTTTTCAACGACGGTTGGCGCGCTGGCGCTGACTATGCCGCTTATCGCGTATTACTTCGGCTATGTGTCCCTGCTCGCGCCTATAACGAATCTTGTCACGCTTTGGGCGGCGGCGCTTTGCTTCTGCGGCGGGCTCATTACGGGGCTCGCGGGGCTGGCGTTTATGCCGCTGGCAAGATTTATCGCGCTGCTCGCCTCACTTCCCGCCGACTGGATCATTATCGCGGCGAAGCTGATTTCCCGCGTGCCGTTTGGGACTTTGTATATTTCAAACGTATATATTCTGGCGTGGCTCGTGTACACCTACGCCGTGTTCGCGGTTTTCATACTCCAGCGCGGGACGCTTAAAAAGGCGCTGTATCCCGTGTGCGGCTGCGCCGTGGCGTTAGGCCTCGCGCTTTTGCTGACGGCGGCGACGCCGCGCGGCGGGCTGACCGTCACGGCGATAGACGTCGGGCAAGGCCAGTCAGTCGTGCTGTCGGACGGCGCGGCGACGGCTGTTGTGGACTGCGGCGGCACGGGTTTTCCGTCAGCCGCCGTCCGCACGGCGGAATATATACAGGCGCAGACCGCCCCGCCGATAGAGCTTCTCATACTGACGCATTTTCACTCAGACCACGCCGGAAGCGTCCCGGAGCTGCTCGCACGGGAAACAGTCAAAACGCTGATAATCCCGGATCCCGACCTCGGCGGGCGCGACGAATTGACAGACGCGGTGCTCGACGCCGCCGCGGAGCACGGGATCGGTATCGTGACGGTGACGGAAACGATAACTCTCGATTTCGGCGGCTCGCGATTGACAATTTTCCCGCCGTTCGGCGACGGCTCGGACGAAAACGAGTTCGGACTGACGATCCTCATTACGTCAGGGGAGTGGGACGCGCTCATAACAGGCGATATGCGCGAGGAAACCGAGCTGCTGCTGCTCGAGCGCACGGAGCTTCCGGATATAGAGCTGCTTGTCGCCGGGCATCACGGGTCGAAATATTCCAATTCAAACGACCTGTTAGAGGTCACGCGCCCGGAGACGGCGCTCATTTCAGTCGGCTCGCGCAACACCTACGGGCACCCGGCGGAGGAAACGCTGGAGCGTATGCACCGGCACGGCGTAACGGTCTACAGGACCGATCTTATGGGAAACATCACGATAAAGGCGGGGTAAAGAATTATGGCGGCGGCAAAACGAAAAACGGAAAACGAGGCGTACAACGCGCTGAAAGCGGATATCGCCTCCGGCGCGCCGGGGCGGTGCTATATACTGCACGGCGAGGAACGGTATCTTTTGGAGCGGAGCCTTGAGGAGCTAAGGCGGGTGATCCTGCCCAACGGGGAAAACGGCTTTGACTGCCGCAGATATTCCGGCGCGCCGGACCCGGACGCGCTGCGCGAGGCGGTGAGCACGTTCCCGCTTTTCGGCGCGCGGACGCTTGTAGAGGTGTCGGGCTGCGACTTCGCTTCCGTACCGGACGCGCTGCTGTCAGTGCTGCGGGAGCTGCCGGAGCACGTTTGCCTGGTTTTTATCTGCGCTCCGGGCGGCTTCAAGGCGGATAAGCGAACATCGGCTGTGAAGGAGCTGTATAAGCTTGTCTCCGTGGTGGAATTTGAGCTTCAGGACGGCGCGAAGCTTTTGGACTGGATACGGCGGCGCTTTGAGAGCGCGGGCGTTGCGATATCGCCGCCCGACGCGGAGTATTTGGCGTTCGCCGCCGGAGGGTATATGGCTTCGCTCGTGTCGGAAATAGACAAGCTCACGGCGCACTGCGCGGGCGGCGCCGTGACGCGCGCGGATATCGACGCGCTTGTCGATACGGCGCCCGACGCCGTGACGTATAAGTTAGCGGACGCCGTGGCCGCCCGAAATTTCCGCGAGGCGGCAAGCGTGCTCGGCGAGCTTTTCGCGATGCGCGAGCCCGCGCATAAGATAATTTACGCGCTGACGGCGAGAGCAAAAGCGCTGCTGCTCGCCCGGCTGTACCTCGACGAAGGGCGCGGGGTAAACGAGCTTATGCGGGCGACCGGCCTGCGCTACGAATTTCAAGCGAAAAATCTGATGTCGGCGGCGAGAAAGACGACGGCGCAAGTCTGCCTCAAGACTGTAAAGCTGTGCTGCGAAACAGCGTTCCGCCTGAACGACGGCGGCGGCTCCGAGAGTCTTACGGAGCTTATCGCGCGTCTCGCCGCGCTGAAATGAATACAAACCGCGGCGCCGCTCCCGGCGCGGACAAAAACGCAAAGCCGCGCGTGCGGGAGATAATCGTCGTCGAGGGCCGGTACGATAAAAACGCGGTGGCGCAGGCCGTGGATGCGTTGATCGTCGAAACGCGCGGCTTCGGCACATTTTCCGATCCGGAGATAGTCTCTATGCTGCGGCGGCTCGGAGAAAAACGCGGGATCATTGTTATGACGGACGGCGACGGTGCGGGCTTTCTCATTCGCGGGCATCTTGAAAGCGCCCTTATGGGGCTTGAGGTCAAGCACGCCTATGTGCCGGATATAGAGGGGCGCGAAAAGCGTCGGCGTAAGCCCTCAAAGGCGGGGCTTCTCGGCGTGGAGGGGATGTCCTCTGAAATCATAATAAACTCGCTCCGGCAATGCGGAGCGAGTTTTGAGGGAGAGCGCGCTGACCCGGAACGCGCTCGTGTCACGAAAACCGATTTTTACGAGCTCGGGCTCACCGGCGCGCGGGATTCTGTTGCGCGGCGCGCGCGTCTTCTCACCCGGCTCGGTCTTCCGGCGCTGATGAAGACAAACGCGTTGCTGCGCGCCGTGAACGCGCTTTTCTCGCGCGAGGAATTCTTCGCGGCGGCGTCAGCGGCAGACGAGAGCGCCGAGTAAATTGACTGACGCCGGAGCGCGCCGCGCGCAGGACGCCGCCGCGCGGGCAAAAGCGTCCTCGAGCGCCGGTACTCCGGTCGCGGCGGCGGCGGCGAGCAGCGCTTCCCGCGCGACTTCCTGACTCGCGCATACGCGGCGCATAAGCTCGACGGATGAGCTTTCCGGCGAATAAGATACGCAGGGGCTGTAACATTCGCCCGTAAGTATATAGTACTGGGCGCCCAACTCGCGCAGGGACGCGCCGCAGCCGCGGGTTATCGTCCGGCAGACCGCGCGCGCTCCGGCGGAGCGGCATATGACGCTTTGACATTCGCGCAGCTCGGCGGCGATCAGGTCTATCACAGCGCGCAGGCGCGCCGCTTCCGCGCTCGCGTTGCTTGTTCCCGCGGGCGCCGGCGGAGCGGGTGTTGGCGCGGGTGCCGGTGCGGGTATTGGAGCCGGTGCCGGTGTTGGGGAGGGAGTTGATACCGGAGCTGGCGCCGGTGTTGGAACCGGGGCCTGTACGAGGGGAACCGCCGCCGTCATAGGCGCGGGCGTCACTGCCGGTGTTGGTACGGTTGCCACAGGTGTCGTTGCCGGTTTTGGCTTTTGCGCGGGGGTGTTTGGCGCTGTGACGCGCTCCCATACGCCGTCGAATTCCGCCGCTTTGATCGTTTCGCTGCCGATGTTCATAATACGTCACTCCTCTGATGACTGTTTTCGCATTGATGCCGCCGTCAGTTGGCCGGGAAGCTGACGGCGCTCTTTCGAATCATTCTATGCGGCGCGGTTGCCTTTGTGATATCACGGATGTTGATTCGCGCGGACGACAACGCCGCCGCCCGGTGGGGCGGCGGCGCTGCGCGCGGACGTGTGATTTCAAGTGCTGCGACACGGGGTATGCTCCAGTTGGAGGGCGCGACGTCGCGCGAAAGCGCGTACCCCGTGCCCGCAGGCACGTTCAATCATATAACGCTGTAAAGTATTTCTCCGTAGGACGGCAGCGGCCAGTATTTCGCGGCGACGGTGAGCTCTAACTCGTCTACGACGGCGCGCAGCTCGTTCATCGCGGAAAACACGCGCTCACGGTACGCTGCGGCGAGCTCTGACGAATCCGCAATCCCGCGCACGGCGACGGTCTCCTCCTCAAGTTTGGAAAGCTTTCTGGCGAGCGACGCTGCGAGTATTGAGATTTTCCTGAGCAGATCGCATTCAAACGTGTTGTCGAACCCGCCGGCTTCGCCCTTACTCCGGTACAGTCCGGCGAGCTCGTTTTCATACGAGACTACGGCGGGGACGATTTGGCGGTTTACAAGGTCGATCATTGTCAGCGCTTCGATGTTTATTGTCTTAGCGTAATTTTCAAGGAAGATTTCGTGCCGGCTTTCGAGCTCTTTTTCCGTGTATACTCCGTTTTTAGTGAACAGTTTTATATTCTTTTCGGTTAAAAATGCAGAAAGGGCCTCGGGCGTCGTTTTTAGATTCGATAAGCCGCGCGCTTCCGCCTCGGCGAGCCACGACTCGTCATAGCCGTTGCCGTTGAATATTATGCGCTTGTG
>JAISAA010000007.1 GCA_031266955.1 Oscillospiraceae bacterium
CGCGGGAAAAAGAACGTAATAGCCGAGACCGCGGAGCTTATGAAAAAGCACGCCGAGGGCGGCGCGGCCTACAATAAAAAGTGCTTCATCTCAAATTCAAACTGCTATGAGGACGCCCGTGCGCTGGCGGACCTGCTGGAGAAAGAGTTCCCCGACATAAAAGGCGGCGTGAGGATATACGACATCGGCACCGTCATAGGCTCGCACACCGGGCCCGGCACGGTCGCGCTGTTCTTCTGGGGCGACGCGCGCGAGGATTAAAGCGGGCCGAGAATACGGGCCGCGCCCGGCGATTTACGCCGAGACCTTCGAGGCTTCGATATATTCGTCGTAGGTCGTCTGCCGGTCTGTTATGCCGCCGTCCTTGAACTCTATTATGCGGTTGGCGACGGTCTGGATAAGCTGATGGTCGTGTGTGGTAAATATAATGTTGCCCGAAAAATCCGACATACCGTTGTTCAGCGCGGCGACGGATTCGAGGTCAAGATGGTTCGTCGGCTGGTCAAAGAGCAGGACGGAAGCGCCGGATAGCATCATTTTCGACAGCATACAGCGAACCTTTTCGCCGCCC
Organism: Oscillospiraceae bacterium; assembly: GCA_031266955.1. Lineage (GTDB taxonomy): Bacteria > Bacillota > Clostridia > Oscillospirales > Oscillospiraceae > JAIRRO01. Next base: position 572 of record JAISAA010000007.1, read on the forward strand.
GAAAGCACGCGCACCTGCTTATACACATCGTCGCCGGAGAAGATCATCCGTCCCAAAAACGTGCGCAGATAGCTCTCGCGCTTGTCCTCTGAGAATTGGCGTATCCAGTCTATCAGCGTCAGCTCGCTCGCGTCGAAATATTCCGTGTTGTCCTTAGGAAAATACGCCTGCGTTGTGGAGACGCCCCATTTTACGCCGCCCTCATCCGGCTCAAGCTCACCGGAGAGAATTTTGAACATAGTCGTGATCGCGATCTCATCCGTGCCGATGAACGCTATTTTATCCTCGCGCCCCATAATAAAGCTCACGCCGTCAAGGACTTTGACGCCGTCGATCGTCTTTGAAACGTCCGTGACGAAAAGGCGGTCCTTCCCCGGCTCGCGCTCGACCTTGAAGCCGACCCACGGATAGCGGCGGGAGGACGCGGGAATTTCGTCCGGCGTAAGCTTGTCGAGCAGCTTGCGGCGAGAGGTCGCCTGACGGGATTTGGATTTGTTTGCGGAAAAGCGGCGGATAAATTCCTCAAGGTCGCGGATCTTATCCTCGGCCTTTTTGTTTTGCTCTTTTTGCAGACGCTGCATAAGCTGAGACGCGTCGTACCAGAAATCGTAGTTGCCGACGTACATCCGTATTTTGCCGAAGTCGATGTCCACGATATGCGTGCAGACCGTGTTGAGAAAATAGCGGTCGTGCGAGACGACGATGACCGTTCCGGCGTAGTCTAACAGGAAATCCTCCAGCCAGACGACTGAGTTGACGTCGAGATTGTTCGTCGGCTCGTCGAGCAAAATAATGTCAGGAGAACCGAAAAGCGCTTGCGCGAGCAAAACTTTTACCTTTTGCCGCGGCTCTAACTCGCTCATCTGCTTTTCGTGCAGCGCGACGGGCAATCCAAGACCTTGCAGAAGCTGAGACGCGTTAGACTCGGCCTCCCATCCGCCGAGCTCGGCGTATTCTTCCTCAAGCTCCGCGGCGCGGATGCCGTCTTCATCGGAAAAATCGTCCTTGGAGTACAGCGCGTCCTTTTCGAGGCCGCATTCGTAGAGGCGGGGAGAGCCCATTATCACAGTCTGCGAGACGGAATACGCGTCGTACATATTCTGGTCCTGCTTCAGCACGGACATACGCACGCCGGGCTTAAGATCCACGGCGCCCGTTGAGGCTTCGAGCTCTCCGGCAAGAATTTTCAGGAATGTAGATTTGCCCGCGCCGTTCGCGCCGATGACGCCGTAGCAGTTCCCGGCGGTGAATTGAAGATCGACGCGGGAGAAGAGCACGCTTCCGCCGTATTGCAGGGACAGGTTGTTTACCGTTATCATAGCGGGAATATCCTTTCAAGATTTTATCCGGTACAGATTACATCAAAATTTCCGATTTGTCAATTCCCGCGCGAGTATTTTATCTGCCGGGCAAGTTTTATTTTTATTATGGATCGTGACAAGACGGATTCAAATTGACGCCGTGCGCCCGCAGGCACAACAGGGACACAGGCGCGACAGCAAATTATATTAACATCCGGGAAGCTGTTATTCGCCCAGCCAAAGCTCCCGGTCGGCAAGCGCGCAAAGCTCATCGTCGTGCGAGATAAACAATACGGTTTTATCCGTATCCCGGATGAAGCTTTTAAGCCGGAGCGCAGCGTCGTCGTCAAGATTATTTGTCGGTTCGTCAAGTATGATAAAGCCCGCGCCTTTAATAAAGCTTCTGGCTATTGATATTTTTTGCTTTTCTCCGCCGGATATATCGCCCGGCCCGGATACGCCGCGCTCAAGCAGCGATTTTTGTATGCCGAGCAATTCCTCGGCATCATCTTCGGCATCGTCGGGCTCACCGTCCGCGCTGTAAGCCGCGGCGCGTATATTGTCCCGCACGCCGCCCGAAAAGAGAAATGCGTCCTGCGAAGCGTACGCGATACACTCCCTCAACGATTTTGCGGAAATATCCTCAATACGCTTGCCGTTGACAAGCATTTTTCCCTCAAATCCTTTCAGTAGAGCGCAAATTATATTGACTAAGGTCGTCTTGCCGCTGCCGTTTCCGCCGCGGATCGCGACCTTTTCGCCCTTTTTAACAGTAAAGTCCAGCTCCGAAAACACAGTCTTGCCGCCGAAAGAAAAGCTCAGCTTTTCGGCGCGAACGCAGTCGATTTCCGATATGCTCTCTCCCGCCGCGGCTTCGGCGTGCGAATACAGCTCAAAAACCCTCTTGTACAGATTCTTCAAAATCGGGACGTCGCGTATAACGCTTCCCGCATCCTCAAATACCGTGCCGAACAGCGAAAAATACACGGTCATAGCGGCGATCGAACCGACGTCAATGATCCCGTTTGCCGCCATGACCGCCCCTGTAATCAAAATAATCAGCATACACAGCGTATTGACAAGCGAGATAGTATTGTCGGCTGCGGCCTTGCGCTCAATGCTTTTCTTCTGTGTGGACGCGTAATGCTCTTTGAAAATCGAATCTAATTTCTCGACGAACCTGTCTTTCAGATTCAGCATTTTCAGCGCGTGCGGCCTGCGTGCGATTTCCGTTTCATATTCGCGGACGCGGGTGCGGTACTCGCGCGTTTCCGCGTCATATTTTGCCTCGATACGTCTTACAGCCAGCGGGACGAGGAGCTTTATCAACGACAGACATACGATCACAAGCGTAAAAATGAAATTTACTGAGCTTGTACGTATGATAAGATAACACAAAATGAGCGGCGCCGAAATAAGCCGCACGCCTGTGTTTACCGTATGAACACGAAATTCGTTCGGGTCGTTCTCCAGCCGGTACTGCGCGTCGCCGCCGCCGAGCGCGAGGGCCGAGGCGTATTCCTTGTCAAAAAATCTGCCGAATACCATCACATCGTGCTTCAGCGTTTGCGCGAACATAAGCTTTTCTCCGAGCAATTCTACCGCCGGAATAACCAAAACAGCGCCCGCAACACACAGCAGCAGCTTCCATATGTTTTGCAGCCCCCAAGCAAAATCCGCGCTGAAAACGGCGTCTGCGAACTGCGCCAGCACGTCGGCGGCGGCCATCGTCAGCGCGGCGGAAAGTCCGTCGCGAAGCAGATAAAAAGCTATCGCGGGCAGCATCGCGGATATGCAGTCCCGTAATATCGGGAATTTCTCATTATATTCACTCATATGTAATTTCCCCCGCGCCCAATGTTATAAAAGAATCGGCGGCGCTGTCAAGCTCCTCCGTATGCGTAATGATTATCGCTCCGCACATACGCCGCCGCAATAATTCCGCCAATACCTCCCGGCTCTGCGCGTCAAGCGAGTTTGCCGGCTCGTCGAGCAGCATAAATTTCGGCTTTGCGGCAAACGCGAGCGCCAAAAACACTTTTTTTCTGTCCCCGCCCGAGAGATTGCGTATCGGCGTATTTTGTATCTGCGCTTCGGACAGACCGAAGATCCCCGCGTATTCCGCCGCGCCGTCCGCGCCGTCCGGCAGCGCCATTTTATATAAGATTTCCGGCGTAAACGAAAAATCGTAATCGTCCTGCGGCAGATAAAAAACAGCTTCCGGGAAACTGTTTTTTCGCTCCGATTCCGCGCCGCCGACTCTTATAACGCCGTTATCACAGACGAGAAGTCCGGTGATCAGCCGGAAAATTGTAGATTTCCCGATGCCGTTGGGGCCTTTCAATATATAAATCGCACTCATATCAAAGGCCGCGCTGTAATCCTTGAGAACAGTCAATTCGTCGTACGCAAACGAAACGTTTGAAAAAACAATGCTTTCGCCGTCCGACAAATTATCCTCGCCGCGGCCCGGAGCTTTTAACAGCTCAAAAAGCCGCCGTTCTGCGGTCTCGGCCGTCGCGAAGCCAGGTATCAGCGCGAAAATCGATTTAACGGCGGCGAAAAATCCTCCCG
>JAISAA010000012.1 GCA_031266955.1 Oscillospiraceae bacterium
TCACCGCTGTGCCGTCGAGCGTTACACCGGACTGCGTGGGCGCCGCCGCTTTTTCGCCCGCGCCCTTGCCGGCCATCTCGCCGCCTGCCGGCGTATAGGGTTTCCCGCTGGTGAGCGCTATCGCCTTTGTTGTCTCATTGTACCCCACTTCAAACTGTTTCGCCGTGCCATTGAGCGTGTGAGCGAGGTCACGCAGTTTGAAGAAGTTGTTGCCAGCTATGTTGTATGCGTCAAACGTGACTGTCCTGCCGTTGACAAGCACGGCGGAAGATGTGGGGAGAGCTTTTGTCTGCGGTTCCGCCGCGAATGCGGCCGTTCCAAAGCAGAAAAATATCAGCGTAACAGCAAGAACCGCCGGGAATATGCGCATTTTCAGCGTTTTCACCTCATGCCCCCCTACTGATAGAATCCGGCATCGCCTAAATATCTAGACGACCACAAAGTGCCTTCGAATAATAACTTGAAATCATTTCGTCCGCTAATATCAATATCAAATCGAACCGGTTGCGAAGTTTTAGTGATTGGCGGTGATTTATACAGCAATATGCCATCAGCTTCGATTGATATATATGAATTACCATCATCGTTTGCACCGCGTGGAACATAAATCGTTCCTTTGAACCTTGAATATTTCATATCCAATAGCGTCTCATACATATTTTCACTCGAGTCACCGGTGAAATTCGGATATAATGCCGATTCATATTCGTTGCCGTAATGATCAGTTAAATCACTTTTGCTATAAACCTTATACCAACTACGCCCGATATTCACCGCGTCCACCAGCCGCAGTGCCGGTTCTTCCAGCGTTCCGCCCATGTCGCCGATGTATACTGAGTATGTCGCGCCATCCCAGCTGACTTGTTTGCCGAGCGCTTCCGCCACGGCGCGCACTGGCAGATATGTCGTGCCGTTCACCATGAACGGTTCCACCGTCTTGCCTGTGGCGTCCTTTGGCGTGATCTCCCTGCCGTCTACGAACAGCTTGATGCTGTTGAACACCGCGTCGAGCCGCTGCGTCGACGCCCCCAGTACCGTGCCGCCCGCGAGCAGCGCGCCGATGATGACGCCCGCGAGCAATCCCTGTAGTCTCTTTGCCATGAATCTGTCCTCCCAAATAATTGATGTTTTCCGGCCAAGCGCACTCTGGCGGGCGGCCGGGTTTTTGGGAGAACCAGAAAATGGGCGCGCAGGGAGCGGGCATATGCTGCCCCGGGCGCGTCCGGCCTTGCGGCCGGATGCGCCCTTTGCCTACGCGCCCAAATAATATGCGCCATAAAACGCATACTTACTTCAGCATTATACGGAAATCGCCCGAATCGCGCCAAAAACTCCGGTTCTTGCAAAAAAGACGCAAAGTGTGTATACTGAACCGTGCTGTGGCGGCGGGTTATCCGTGCTCGTAGGCGTTGTGCTTCAACAGGTGTTCCCTACTTGCGTCGTGCGGCGCTGCTAACGCCACATGACCGCCGCGGCCCATTTTACTGGCCTCTCACGCACACTGTACCACAGATTTTGACATATTGCAACAGTTAAGTTCGTTTGTCACGGCTGCGCCGTAACAAACGAGATACGAGGGGATTGGTTCTCGCGCTGCGGCGCTCGCAAAGTGTCGTAAATGGGAAATGAATTCCCATTTACGACGATAATATAACAATAGCACGAAAAAATGAATTTATTCAATATGAGGGCGCATTGACTTTGTGAACGGCGTGTGACATAATAATTTGGAAGATGTGATTATTACAAAATATAGTAGGCCAACCGCAAATAATGAGGTGAGTCCATGCGAACAGAGTATGATTTTTCCAGCGGGGGTAAAAATCCATACACAAAAGGGCTGGAAAAACATATCGCAGTTGATATCGACAGTGCCTTTGGCAAGCCCTATATCCGTGTCGCGGACGAAGACCGGCAAATGTCCGCCGCCGAATTGGAAAAATTCATTCTGCAAAAGAACGCAGGACGCGATTCTTGGGATGGCGAATTGTCGGACAAGACGATTGATGATGTGGACGAGGAAGTCCTCAAGGAATACCTTGCTAAAGCTAGGGAAGCAGGGCGCATTGACTTTGAGTACACCGACCGCGAAACAGTTTTGCGCAAACTCGACGTAACGAACAGCAAGAGCATTACAAACGCCGCTTGCGCGATGTTTGTAGGCATTCCGTTGGTCGATGTCCAGATGGCGGTTTTTGCAACTGATAAGAAGCTCACGTTTCTGGACATCAACAGGGCACAGGGCAGCGTCGCGTCGTTGATAGACATCGCCGTCCAATATGTAAAAGAAAAAATGAACTGGCGCGTTGTTTTAGATGGGTCGGTTCAAAGAAAGGAAATCCCGGACGCGCCTGTGGATGCCATTCGTGAAGCCATCACGAATTCATTTTGTCATAGAGATTTCCGAAATACTTCCCAGAACAACGAAGTCGCCATTTACAGCGACCGTATCGAAATATACAATCCCGGCAGGTTCCCGGAGGGCGTGACCCCGGAGGATTATATCGCGGGCAGAGGCCCTTCTATCAAACGGAATCCGAACCTCGCGCGGCTCATGTATTATTCAAGAGACATTGAGAGCTTTGGAACCGGTATTCAGCGCATTGCCGAGGCTTGCGAAAAAGCCGGTGTGAAAGTGGAGTTTCGGAACGGTAAGCTCGGTTTTTCGGTGATATTCTACCGGCTTTCCAATCATACAAGTGTCACTGATGCAATAGACAATGTCACTCAAAATGTCACTGATAGCGCAAAAAATATCACCGATGATGTCACCTATGGCGTCACTCTGCTCAACGGTTTGAGTGACATAGAATTGCAGATATTGAAAAGCATTATGGCAAATCCCGGTATAGGCAGAGCCGAGTTGGCGTCGGTAACATCAAAGACAACCCGCACCATTCAGCGTTATCTGAATGGTTTGAAAAAGAAAAATATGATCCGCCGCGTCGGTTCCAGTAAATCAGGTTATTGGGAAGCCGTAAAACCCGTATGAATTTTTAAGTGTTATGTTCCGTCCGCTTCGGCGAAGGTCGCACACACGACGCGCGCCGCGCCGCCCCGGAGAAGCGTATTCGCGCACTCGGACAGCGTCGCGCCCGTCGTGAGGACGTCGTCGATCAGGAGCAGACGGAGATTTTCTATGCCGGGCAGCGGCTCGTAGACGCCGGAGACGTTCGGCGCGCGCTCGTCCGCGTTTTTAAGCGACGAATTCGCGGCGGTGTCCCGCTTCTTCGCGAGCGACGGTACAAGCGGGAAGCCGAGCAGCCCGGCGACCGTTTCCGCGAGTATTTTCGCCTGGTCGTACCCTCTGGAACGGCGGCGGCGGGCGGAGAGCGGGACCCACGTCACGGCGTCAAATTCCCCGTCAAGCGCCTCGAACACGACGCCGGCGAGTATTTCGCCGAACACCTCGCCGAGCCAATAGTCGCCGGAGAATTTGTAGCGCAGAAAGCCGCGGCGCACGGCGCCCTCATATTTCAGCGCGGAGACGCAGCGCGCGGCGAACTCTATCCGGCTCTCGCCGCCCGACAGTCCGGGCAGCGTTTCCCAGCAGGCGGGGCAGACGTCGTCGCGGTGCGTGAACACGATTTTTCCGCAAAAGCAGCATTTCGGCGGAAAAAGCAAGTCTATTATGAAGCGGAGCGGGCGGATCACGGCGCGCCACCCGAGCTGTCGCTGTTCGCGGTACGCGACGAGGTTCTATCCGGCTCCGTTTCAGGCGCGGCCCCGAGAACAAGGCGCGCGCGCAGGCCGGAATACCGCCGGTGGCGCCTGTCGTTCGCCGTCATCGCGCTTAGCAGCTCCGGGCTGCCGACGATTATCAAAAGCTCGCGCGCGCGCGTTATCGCCGTGTACAGCACGGCGCGCGTCGCGAGGCGCGGGGAGCCGGGCGGCAGCGCCAAAATAACGGCGCGGTACTCACTGCCCTGCGATTTGTGGACGGTCATGGCGTAGGCGGGCTCGAGGTCCACAAGCTGCTCGAACATATATTCGACGGCTTTGTCGTCAAACTCGACCGTAAGAGTCTCGGCGGATAAGTCGATTTTCGATATGACGCCGAGGTCGCCGTTGTACACCCCGCTGCCGGAAGCGCCGGAGGCGTCCGTCCACATTATATCATAATCGTTGCGTATCTGCATCACCCGGTCTCCCTCGCGGAATACGAAGCTACCGAACGGCTTTTCGCGGCGTCCCGAGGGCGGGTTGAGCTCCTGCTGTAAACGCGCGTTGAGCGCCGCGGTGCCGGCCTCTCCGCGGCGGGACGGAGTGAGCGCCTGTATCTGCGGCGCGGGTATACCCATATTTCCGGGCAGGCGCTTTGACATAAGCTCCGCCACCGTGTCTGATATCGCGGCGGGCGTCGAGCGCTTCAAGAAAAACATATCTGAGTTTTTTTCCGAAAGGTCCGGCAGCTCTCCGCCGTTTACGGAGTGAGCCGCGCGTATAATTGCCGACTGCCGCGCCTGACGGAAAATCTCCGTGAGCCGCACGACGGGCACGACCCCGCTTTTGATTATATCGGACAGTACATTGCCGGGCCCGACGGCGGGCAGTTGATCCATATCGCCGACGAGTATGAGGCGGCAACCGGGCTTCATAGCTTCAAGCAGCGCGCGCGTCAGCGGCAGATCGAGCATAGACGCCTCGTCAACTATGACGGCGTCGGCGCGCAGCGGATTGGCAAGGCCGTGCTCAAAGGTCAGCCCGCCGCGGTCGTCCATACGCGCGCCGAGCGCGCGGTGAACGGTCATAGCCCCGCCGCGCCCCGCGAGCTCGCCCATGCGCTTGGCCGCGCGCCCCGTCGGCGCGCACAGCAATGTTTTCAGCTCTAATCTGTCGAAAAGCTCAAGTATCCCGCGCACGGAGGTCGTTTTGCCGGTGCCGGGCCCGCCCGTCAGCGCCACAACGCGCCCGAGCGCGGCTGAGCGGACGGCGGCGAGCTGACCTTCGGCATATGACACGCCGAGCGCGTTTTCTATCTCGGCTACGAGTGCGTCGGCGTCTATCCCGCCCGGTTTATCCCCCTCGTCCGAGAGAGAGAGCAGACGCGCGGCGACGTATTCCTCCGCGTCGCGCATTTCGCGCAGATAGCACGCGTCGAGGCCTGAAATTTCCTCGCGGACTATCTCGCCGTCGTCGTGCAGCATATCGAGCGCCTCGCGAAGCCCTTCCTCCCCCGTCGATATGAGCTGATTCGTCGCGGCGACGAGCTTGTCCGTCGGGATAAAAACGTGCCCGTTGTTGAGATTGTGGCGCAGCTCGAAAACGAGCGCCGCCTCAAGGCGCTCAGGGCAGTCGGACTCGAAGCCGAGCGAGAGCGCCATACGGTCGGCCTCGTGAAATTCCGCGCCGAACGCGGAATCCGTCATCGAGTAAGGGTTTTCGGACAGGTATTCCATCGCCTCGTCGCCGAGCGCGCCGTAAAGACGCATGGCGACAAGCGCCGATATCCCGTAGCCGCCGAGCGAGTCGATAAGCCGGCGCACGCCCGCCTTGCGGCGGAAATCCTGCGAAAGCTCCCGCGCCGAGGCGCGCGTTATCCCGCGCACCTCGGCGAGCCTTTCCGGAGAGGATTCGAGGATGTCGAGAGAATTTTCCCCGAATTTTTCTACGATCTCGCGCGCCCTGCCGGGGCCGATGCCCCGTATCACGCCGGAGGCGAGATAGCGGAATATCGCCTCCGGCCCCTCGGGCGCCGAGTGTGTGAAGCTGTCGGCGCGGAACTGCTGCCCGTAGGAATGGTGCGCCGTCCATTCGCCCTCGAGCTCAATGGTCTCGCCCGGGAACACGTCCGGCAGGCAGCCCACGGCGGTAAACGCCTCCGTTGCGGGCGGCGCGTCGAGCTTTATAACGCTGTAGCCGTTTTCCTGATTGCGGAATACGACGGAGGCCACGACCCCGCGCAGCTTTATCTTTTCGCTGTCCAGTATGTATCACTCCCCATTACGGTGACGTCCGCGTTGTCGGCCTCGAGCAGGCGCGCTATGCGCGCGCCGTCGCCTGTGAGCCCGCGGTCCTCAATGATTATCCCGCCCTCAAGCCCCGCCGTCTCGCAGAGCCACAGCAGGCTGCCGACTGAGCGCTCTAACCCGTCGCCGTCGCCGGAGACGGTGAGCACCGTTTTAAGCTCCGCTCCGCGCGGCAGGCTGACGGGCGTGAACAGCGTCCGGCGGAGCTTTATCCAAAACGCCGCCGCCGCCAAAAGCAGGGCGGAGGCCGCCAAAAGCGGCGCGGCGGACGTAAGGCTCTTGAGAATCATTTCAATAAACGCGCTCATTTTATGTACCCCCATTTTAAGTTATCG
>JAISAA010000040.1 GCA_031266955.1 Oscillospiraceae bacterium
CTCATCAGCATCACGATAAGCATAAGCATTATGAAAACAAGCTTCCCGCGCAGGCTTTTCAGCATTTTTAACCTTACCCTCCGGCAGCTCCGGCTTCGCCGGCTTCAGCAATATCATCAGCATCATCAACGTCATCAACGCGGGCCGCAGGCTTGAGGCCGTCCGTTTGGACGGCGAAATAATAGCCCGCGCCGCGCCTTGTGAGAATATATTTCGGCTCCGCGCTTGAGTCCTCGATTTTCTCGCGCAGGCGGCGGACGGTGACGTCCACGGTGCGCAGGTCTCCGTAATATTCGTACTGCCACACGTCGCGCATCAGCGCCTCGCGCGAGAACACCCGGCCCGGCGACGCGGAGAGGAATTTCAAGAGCTCGAACTCGCGCGGGGTGAGCACGGCGGCGCGGTCTCCGACGAACGCGTCAAGGCGCTCGTCGTCTATCACAAGGTTTGCGCCGATTTGCGTCCGCGCGCCGGGCTCGGCCCCGGGCGCTGATTCCGAGGCAATATCCCGGGAGGCCGTGCGGCGTATATTCGCCCTCACGCGCGCGATGAGCTCACGCACCTTGAACGGCTTTGTGACGTAGTCGTCGGCGCCGATGTCCAGGCCGAATATCCTGTCCGCTTCCTCCTCGCGCGCCGTGAGCATGATTATCGGCGTCAGGTTGTCGGTCTCGCGGATGCGGCGGCAGACCTCAAAGCCGTCGATATGCGGCAGCATAACGTCTAAGAGGATCAAGTCAGGGCGCGCTTCGCCGTGCCGCTGCAGAGCTTCCTCGCCGTCATACGCCGCGAACGTGTAATAGCCCTCGCGGTCGAGGTTGAATTTCAGAATGTCAACTATGCTTTTTTCATCGTCCACGATGAGTATTGTACCCGGCATTTTTTTGACCTCATTTCATATTCTTTATTCTTTGGAACGTAACTGGGCATCCCCGTCGCGCCTTCGGCGCGGTTCCCGTGCGCACACGCACATTATATAACAATATCACACGTCCGCGCATACTGCAAGCATTCTTTCTTGCGTTTTTGCGCCTGCGCGGCGCAGCGCCCCCTTTCTTCGCGGGAAGAAAGGGGGGAAAGAACCGCCAAAGGAAGAATCCTTTGGAATCCTCTGAATCGCGGGGGCTTACGGGGGTTGTCAGCAGTTGGTGAGCGCGGCGCTGTCATTTACGGTCTGTATCGGGGTGCGTGGTGCGGTAGCGCTCTGCGTCAACACGCGAATCGGCTCGTTTCGCTGCCGCCCTGCTGTGCGGGAGTTACAACCCCCGCCCTTGCGGGGCACCCCCTTCTGAGAAGGGGGCATTTTTTGGTGGCGTCACAAGCCCCCTTCCGAGAAGGGGGTGGCGCACAGCGCCGGGGGTTGTGCCTCCGTCCCACGTCTCTCGTCCCGGGGGAAATCCAAAGGGGGGCCGCGGCCCCTCTTTGTGTCGCTTTAAGGTGAGGGGTCCAGGGGAGAGGGAAATCGAAATCCCTCTCCCCTGGTCGTTCTTTCGCCCCTTTCTTTCGACAAAGAAAGGGGACGCCCGCCGCGCAGGCGAACCGGACAAGCCCAAAGCATTTGCCAAACATCCCTCGGGCGATAGCCCGACAATTCAATCAAAACGGCGCAATGCCGTCATCAAAATCATCATTATCGTCAATGTCACCGTCGGCGACGATGTCAGCGGCGTCAGCGCGAGGCGGCAGCGCGCCGCCGGAGTCCGCCGCCGGCGCGGCGGAGCCTATCGGCGCCGTGCCGTGGATGAGCTGCATTTCGCGCCACTGGTCGCGCGTGAGCAGTATCTGCCGGGATTTGGCGCCCTCGAACGGGCCTATCACTCCGATGCTTTCAAGCTGCTCCATTATCCGCGCGGCGCGGTTGAAGCCGAGGCGCAGGCGCGTTTGCAGCGTGGATGTGGACGCCTTCTGGAACTCAAAGATGACCTCGGCGGCGGCGGGCAGCAGGTCGTCGTATTCGGGCGCGTCGGGATTTGTGCCGTCCGCTTTCGCGGCTCTTTCCTCGGCGGCGCGCTCGATCTCGCTGATGACGTCGTCGGAATACTGCGTTTCGCCGAGGCGCTTTATGTAATTTACGACGGCCTCGCGCTCTTCGTCCGTGACCCAGGTGCCCTGAACGCGCATAGGCTTGGAGACGCCGATAGGCGCGAAGAGCATATCGCCGTTGCCGACTAATTTATCCGCGCCGCCGCCCGCGTCAAGGATAATGCGCGATTCGAGCGCGCTTGAGACTTTGAGCGCGATGCGGGACGGAATGTTCGCTTTCATAAGGCCGGTGATGACGTCGGCGCGGGGGCTCTGCGTCGCTATGACAAGGTGTATCCCGGCGGCGCGGCCCTTCTGCGCGACGCGGACTATGGATTCCTCGACCTCTTTGCCGCAGGTCATCATCAGATCGGCCAGCTCGTCGATCACGACGACGATTTGAGGGATCGTCTTTTCTTCTTTTTTGAGCATTGCGCGGTTGAAGCCCTCAAGGTCGCGCGCGTTGAGCTCCGCGAACATATGATACCGGCGCTCCATTTCGACGACGGCCCATTGCAGCGCGCCGGCGGCCTTTTTCACGTCGGTAACGACGGGGACGAGCAGATGCGGTATGCCGTTGAACACGCGGAACTCCACGATCTTGGGGTCGATCATTATGAATCGAACCTCGTCCGGCGTGGCTTTATACAGTATGCTGAGTATCAGCGAGTTGAGGCACACGGATTTGCCGGAGCCCGTCGTCCCCGCGACGAGCATATGCGTGAGCTTCGCGATATTGCCGACGATGGAATCCCCGGGTATGTTCTTGCCGATGGCGAACGTAAGCTTTGACGGCGCGTTTCTGAATTCCGGCGACTCGATTATATCGCGCAGATAGACGGTCGAGGTTATCTTGTTCGGGACCTCGATCCCGACGGTGGAAATCAGATCGGGCATCGGGCCTATGCGCACGCCGGACGCACCGAGCGCAAGCGCGATATCGTCCGCGAGATTCGTCAGACGCGAGAGCTTGACGCCGGATTCGAGCGCCGCCTCGTACCGCGTGACGGACGGCCCGCGCGTCGCTTTTGATATCCTCACGTTCACGCCGAAGCTGCGGAAAGCGGCCTCGAGCCGCTCCGTGTTCATACGGACCTCCTCCGCGCCGTCGGCGCTGCGCTCTCCCGCCCCGGAGGCGAGAAGCTCCGTGGGGGGATAGGAGTAGACGTCTTCGTCGTCGCTTTCGTCCTCACTCTCGCCTTCTTTTTCGAGCTCCTGGAACTGCTCCGCGGCGGCGCGGCGGCGTGAGACGCCGGACGTCCGGGGTTGGCGCGATAGGCCTTCGGCGGCGTTATCGTTGTTTTCGGGCGCGGCGGGCGCGGAGCCTTTGCCGTCCATAAACGGGATGTCGAGCGCTATATCGTTTTCGCGGCGGGGCGCGGGCGGTACGTCCTCATACGCGGCGTAGGCGTCCGTGTGCTCGCGCGGGGGAAGCGGCTGTTTATCGTCGATCGGGATGTCGATCTCGGAACGGCGGCGGCGGCGAGGCTTGGGTTCGCGCGGGGGCGGGGGCGGCGCGGGCTCGTACTCGCGCCGCTCGCGGCTGCGTATCGCGTCTATAATACCGGCCAGTGTCTTATTGAATGCCGAAAACAGCAGGAAGATCATAATAATGATGAAAATTATCTCCGCGAAAAGCTTGTTTGTCAAAACGGCGAGCGTGACGGCGAGCGCGCCGGAGATCACGCCTCCGGAGCTTGCCCCGGCGGCGGCGTCCGCCCAAAGCAGCCGGAACATATTAAACGACACCGTATACTCATATTTGCAGACGAAAAGATGAATAAGCGCGCCGAGCGCCGCCGGTATCAGCAAAGAGCATACGACGCGAAACCGCACGGGCCGCCCCCTGTGCAGCCCGAGTATGAAGGCCGCAAGCAAAAGCGCCGGAGGCATCGCGAAAAATCCGCCGCCGATCAGCCGCCTCACGAAGTCGCGGGGCGCGACGATGAGCCAGCCCCCGTCCTGTCCGTATCCGAAAAACAGCAGCAGCGACAGCGCGAGACAGACCGCAGCGCCGATCTCGCGCCGGCGCGGCGGTCTTGCGGCGGCCTTGCTGCGCGGCGGTTGCTTTGCCCGGCTTTTTGCAGGAGCTTTTTTTGTCTGTGGCATAATTACCTCATTACTTTGTTTTATGCTTTATTTTACGCTTTATCTCAGAAAATCAATGACAGCAGTATCGCGAGCGCGCCGGCGGCGAAGCAGTAATAGGCGAAGCCGCTCTGATCCTCGCGCCGCATCGCGGAGCGAAGCAACGAGATCGCCGCAATGCCGGAAGCCGCCGAGATGAAAAATCCGAGTATGTACAGCGGAAACGCGCTCCAGTCTATGCCGTTTTTCAGCGCGGCGATAAACGTCACGATAAAAGAGCCGGCGACGGCGGGTACCGACAGCAGCAGCGAAAACCGGACCGAGAAATCGCGCTCGGCTCCCCGCGACAGCCCGACCGTGACCGTAGCGCCGAGACGCGAGAGCCCCGGTATCAGAGCCACCGTCTGCGCGAGGCCTATCATCAAGGCGTCCGCTATCGTCAAGGTGCGCTCCGTCTTGCTTCCGGGCTTTAAGTATTTCGACGAGACGAAAAGCAGCGCCCCCGTGATAAGCAGCATAAAGCCGATGAACGGCGTGTTGAAAAAAAGCCTGCGCACCAAGCCGTAAAACGGCAGCGCCGCGAGCATAGGCAGCGTCGCGGCCGCTATGAGCACAAGCATACGCACCGGGGGCGGCGCGGCCGAGCGCGTTTCGTCCCCGCGCAGCAGCTCCGCCGTTTCGGACGCGATGCCGCGCAGCTCGCGCCGGAGCGACACGCATATGGCGGCAAGCGAGCCGAGATGAAGCATAACCGAAAAAAGCAAACGCGAATCGTCCGCGGCGAGCGCGCCGGACAGATTCTGAAATACCAGAACGTGTCCGGAGCCCGACACGGGCAAAAATTCCGCTATTCCCTGGATCAGCCCGAGAAAAATCGCGAGCAATACTGACATAGCCGTTACCTCCCGAGTGAAGTGCAATTAGAAGTGCAAGTTAAAGTGAATATCCGGGCACTGTAGTAGATTATACCTTAAAACATTCATATTTGTCAACAAAATCGTTTGCATTCCCGCCGGGCTGTGATATAATCATCCGCAGCAACACGCGAAGGAGGCC
>JAISAA010000046.1 GCA_031266955.1 Oscillospiraceae bacterium
TCCGGCGGACAGCAGCAGCGCGTGGCAATCGCCAGGGCGCTCGCCACGCGGCGCAAGATATTGCTTTTCGACGAGCCGACCTCGGCGCTTGACCCGGAAACCGTCGGCGAGGTGCTAAGCGTAATGCTCCGGCTGTCGCGCGAGCACGGCATTACTATGATAATAGTAACGCACGAGATGGGCTTCGCCAAGCAGGCGGCGGACAGGATAGTGTTTATGGACGGCGGCGAAATTACAGCTGAGGATAACCCGGACGATTTTTTCAACAACCCGCCAAACGAGCGCGTACAGCAGTTTTTATCAAAGGTGCTGTACTGAATTTATTAAGTATGGTCGGCGCTTTAATTGGTCCCGAAAGGAGGCGAACGGAGCGACACACGACGGGGCGCCGAAATAAAATAAAAACGAAAAAGGAGATCAATAAAAATGAAAACCAGGAAACTTATCGCGCTTCTGCTCACGCTCGTTATGCTCACCGCCGTATTCTCGGCGTGCGCGACGAAAACAGACACAGATACACCCGACGCCTCGCCGAACGAGTCAGTAACGGGCGGCGACAATACCGGCACCGATGCTGACGCGGACTCGAACACGGGCGCGTCAAACGCCGCCCTTGAATCCATCCGCACCGCCGGCGTCCTCAAGATCGGCTGTAAAGAGGACGTCCCCAATTTCGGACTGCTCAATAACGCGACGAACGAGTACGAGGGCTTTGAGATCGAGCTCGCGAAGCTCATAGCGAACGATATTTTCGGAGACCCGTCAAAGGTCAGCTTTCAGGCCGTGACGGCGAAAACGCGCGGCCCGCTGCTCGACAACGGCGACGTCGATATGGTCATCGCGACGTTTACGATCACGGAGGAGCGCAAGCTGAGCTATAATTTCTCCGACCCGTATTATCAGGACGCCGTCGGGATGCTCGTCCGCCGCGACTCCGGCATCGAAAGCATCGCGGACTGCGACGGAAAGACAATAGGCGTGGCGCAGTCGGCGACGTCGAAGGACGCTATCCAGGCGGCGGCCGACGCAGCCGGCGTCAGCGTGACGTTCAACGAATACGGGACTTATCCGGAAATACAGGCGGCGCTGATGTCCGGAAACGTCGATGTATTCTGCGTAGACCGCTCGATACTGCGCGGATATCTGTCGAACGACCTCGTACTTACGGAGGATAAGTTCTCGCCGCAGGATTACGGCGTTACGACGAAATTTGAAAACAAAGAGCTGGCGGATTACGTCAACGGCCTCATCAACGGCTGGCTTGACGACGGGACGATAGCCGCGCTCGTGGAGCAGTTCGGACTGTGAGCCGAGCGCCTTTCGCGCTCTGGCGCTGGGAAAGACTGTGGAACGACAAAGCCGTTATATTTAACGGCTTTGTCACCACGCTGCTCGTGTCCTTGCTCGCCCTCGCTCTCGCGATGGCGATAGGTATCATTTTCGGAATGCTCGGCACGAGCGAGAAAAAGCCGCTGCGCGCCGTCAACCGCGTTTACGTCGAGTTTTTTCAGAATATACCGCTGCTTGTACAGGTGTTTTTTATTTACAACGCGTTTCCGCTGCTCGGCTTCCGCTGGCCTGTTTTCACGATAGGCGTCGTCGGAGTGGGGATATATCACGGCGCGTACGTCGCCGAGGTAATACGCGCCGGCATACGCTCTATCCCCAAGGGGCAGGGGGACGCGGCGCGCTCGCAGGGCTTTGGCTATATACAGACGATGGCGTATGTGATATTGCCGCAGACGATAAAAATTATCCTGCCGCCGCTTACGAATCAGGCCGTAAATCTGATAAAAAACACCTCCGTGCTGGCGACGCTTTCGGGGCTTGACCTGATGTACCGCGCGGACAGCTGGGCGTCTCAGGGGACGCTGAGCTACGGCCCGGCCTACGTCGCCGCCGGCGCGCTGTATTTCCTGATTTGCTTCCCTCTCGCGACCTGGGCGCGGCGTTATGAGCGCCGTATCAAGGAACGCGAGCATTTGCAATTGTCCGAGGCCGCCGCCGAGGAAATGATGCTTATGGCGGAGGAAATGCTGTGACCGTAACGAAAGCCTTGCAGGATATTTTCACGCCCGCCAACACGCGCTATCTGATGATCGGGCTGCTTTATACGCTCATCGTGGCAATAGTGACGGTCGGCGTGAGCACGGTTTTCGGCACTGTATTGGCGCTGCTGCGCAATTATGAGCGGCGCGTGCTCGGGCGCGCGGCCTCGGTATATATCGAAATATTCCGGAACACACCCTTGCTGCTGTGGATCATGATCTGCCTTTTCGTAATGAAGACGGGCACAACATTTTTCCGCGGAACGCTGGGGCTTACGCTGTACACCTCGTCCGTCGTCGCCGAGATCGTGCGGGGCGGGCTGAATTCTATAGATAAGGGTCAGTTTGAGGCGGCGTCCTCGCAGGGGTTCGGGAAAATTTCGACGTTTATATTTATTATTCTGCCGCAGTGCTTTATACGCATAGTTCCGTCGCTGATGAGCCAGATCGTCACGACGATAAAGGACACGTCCTTTCTGTCCGGCTACGCGATAGCCGAGATGTTTTACCGCTCAAAGGTCCTGATAAGCAAGCTACCGAGCCAGGGCGCGACGATAACGGGCGCGCATACGCTCGTTACATACGGCTCCGTCGCGCTCATTTATTTCTGCGTGAATTTTCTGCTCTCCTGCGTTGTGCGGTATATGGTGAAGCGGCACCACGCGTGAAAGCCGCCCCGACCGCACAGCGGGCGGCGCCGCGCGTCAGCGCGGTTTCCCCCTGCCCGCAGGCACGCTAAATCAAAGGATTTTCATCACTCCCGCGAACGTCTCTCCGATAGGCTCGCGTATGACGAGCGACGCTTCGCCGTCGTAAGGCGTTTCGCTTTTGTTTATCAACACGAGGTTCCGCCCGTCGAAATAGCGCAAAAGCCCGGCGGCGGGATAGACTGCAAGCGACGTGCCGCCGACGATAAGCGTGTCCGCGCGCTCAATGCGCCGCACGGCCTCGCGCGTGACGTTATCTTCCAAGCTCTCCTCGTACAGCACGACGTCCGGGCGGACTGTCCCGCCGCATTTTTCGCATTTCGGAACGGTTTCCGCATAGTCCAGCACGTAGTCGAGCGTATATTTCGCGCCGCATTTTGCGCAGAACTGCCGCAGATTGGAGCCGTGCAGCTCAAGCACGTTGACGCTGCCGGCGGCGCTGTGCAGCCCGTCGATATTCTGCGTGACGACGGCGTCGATGAGCCCGCGCCGCTCAAGCTCCGCGAGGGCGATGTGCGCCGCGTTAGGCCTCGCCTCGCGGGAGATGAGATTTTCCCTGTAATAGCGGAAAAATATCTCCGGCTCGCGTATGAAAAACGTGTGGCTCAAAAGCTCCTCCGGCGAATGGCCGTAAACGCTCTTGGCGGCGTAAAGCCCCGTTTCGGAACGAAAATCCGGTATGCCGCTCTCCGTTGACACACCCGCGCCACCAAAAAAGACAGCGCCGCCGCCCGCTATGAGCTCAGCGAGACGTAAGATTTTGTCCATAAAGCTGGATGCTCCTTTCGCGAATTATAAGAATATAAAAATCGAGGCGGCAATTATATGCCGCCCCGAATCAGCCGAAAGCTTTATGCTTCCGCTTTTGCCCCTACGGAGAGGGCCGAATTGCTCTCGTTATAAACGACGTGTCCGCACTCGCAGGTGACGCTCTCGTCGTTTGAGAACATTTCAAGCTCCGCCCCGCACTCCGGGCAGTTTAGATCGATGATTTTTTGCGTGATGGCGTTTTCTACTCCCTGACAGCGATCCATTTTTTTGGCCTCCTCATAAAATAAAAGATGTTAAACAGAAGCTTTTGCGCGGAGGAAACGGCGTCGCCGCTTCCGTGTGTGTATTATATAGCAATTTTTGCTGAAAGGCAATATTATGTGAGGGAATTATTTTGCGTGCTGTATTTTTACGTCTTTTCGCCTGCGCGGGCGGTTTCCGTCCGTAGGGGCGAACTGTGTTCGCCCGGTTCCCCTGCGGTGTTTTTTTGCCTCCGTGCATTATATTTTTTGCGCTTTTTCGCCTGCGCGGCGCGGCGCCCCATTTCTTTGCCGAAAGAAATGGGGGAAAGAACGGCAAAAGGGGGTCTCCCCCTTTTGAAACCCCCAAATCGCGGGGGCTACGGGGGCTGTTCGGTCA
>JAISAA010000072.1 GCA_031266955.1 Oscillospiraceae bacterium
TAGAGCTGCGGCGCGACGCGAACCCGCAGGTCGTGCTGAACCGGCTGTTTTCGATGACGCAGCTTCAGATCACGTTCGCGATAGTGATGCTCGCGCTCGTGGACGACCAGACGCAGCCGCGGATATTATCGCTGCGCGGCCTGCTGGACGAGTATATAGCGCACCAGCGCGAGGTCATACGCCGCCGAACGGAATTCGACCTCAAAAAAGCGCGTGAGCGGGCACATTTGCTCGAGGGTTTGCGCATCGCCTGCGACAACATCGACGAAGTCATAAGAATCATCCGCGCGAGCTATGACGACGCGCGCGAGCAATTGATGGCGCGCTTTGCGCTTTCGGAGATACAGGCGCAGGCCATACTCGAAATGCAGCTGCGGCGCCTGCAAGGGCTCGAGCTCGAAAAAATCGAGGCGGAGTACAATACGCTTCAGGAAAAAATAGCGTACTATCTGGATATGCTTGCCGACACCGCCAAAATGACGCAGCTGCTCATAACAGAGTTAGAAGAGCTGCGCGATAAATACGGCGATGAGCGCAAGACCGAGATCGCCGCCGTAGAGGACGAGATCGACATTGAAGACCTGATCGATGAGGAGGAATGTGTCTACACCCTGACGAACGCCGGGTATATAAAGCGTCTGCCCGCAAGCGCGTACAGGGCCCAGCGGCGCGGAGGCCGCGGCGTGACGGCGATGACGACGCGCGAGGCCGACTACGTCGAAAACCTTCTGTCAGCGTCCACGCACGACTATATCCTGTTTTTCACGAACCGAGGCCGCGCGTTCCGCCGCAAGGGCTATCAGATACCCGAGGCGGGACGGACGGCCAAGGGCACGAACATCATAAACCTACTGCCCATAGAGGAAGGCGAGCGCGTCACCGCGATGATAAGAGCGCGCATGGACGAGGCGAGCTATCTGATCTTCGTCACGCGCGGCGGCACGGTAAAGCGTATGCGGGCCGACGAGCTGCGCAACATCAGAAACGTCGGCATACGCGCCGTAAATTTAGCGCCCGACGACGAGCTCATATCCGTGCGCGACACGGACGGCAGCGAAAACATACTCATCGCGACGCACGACGGTGCCGCGATATGCTTCCGCGAAACAGACCTACGCCCGATGGGCCGCACGGCCGCCGGCGTGCGCGGCATAAGGCTGCGGCGAGACGACTATTGCATCGGCGCGGCGCGCGCGCGCGAAGGCGGCACACTGCTCACAGTCACTGAAAACGGCTACGGCAAGCGCACTGAAATATCCGAATATCTGCGAGGCGGCGAGGACGGCGAAGCCCAAAACCGCGGCGGGCTTGGCCGGAAAAACTATCAGATAACGGAGAAGACCGGCAAGGCCGCGGCCATAAAAGTCGTCAGCGACGAAGACGACGTGCTGCTCATCTCCGACGACGGAACGATAATACGTATGGCGGCGGCGGACATTTCCGTACTCAGCCGCTCGACGCAGGGCGTGCGCCTGATGCGCCTCGGCGAGGGCGCCAAGGTGATAGCGATAGCGCGGACGGATAAAGAAACAGAAGCCGACGCCGAAACGGAAACGGAGGAACAAGACGCCGTCACCGAGGCGGACGATGCAACGCCGCCGGACGAAGCGCCCGACCAAAACGAAGCCCAAGATGAAGTGCAAGAAGTGCAAGAAGTGCAAGATGGAGACCAAAACGCCGAATGAAAAAAGTGACCGTCTACACCGACGGCGCCTGCTCCGGCAATCCCGGCCCCGGCGGCTGGGGCGCCGTGCTGCTCTACGGCGACAAGCGCCGGGAAATGTCCGGCGGAGAGGCGCGCACGACGAACAACCGGATGGAGCTCACGGGAGTGATAGAAGCGCTCGGCGCGCTGACGGAGCCGTGCGAGGTCACGCTGTACACCGACTCAAAATACGTCTCCGACGCGATAAACAAGCGCTGGCTCAATTCGTGGGTACGGCAAAACTGGCGCAAAAAGGACGGCGAGGTAAAAAACCCGGACCTGTGGCAGGCGCTTCTCCCGCTTCTCTCGCGGCATAAGGTGAGCTTCGTCTGGGTAAAGGGCCACGCGGAAAACGAGCACAACAACCGCTGCGACGAATTGGCGGTGGAATACAGACTGCGGTTTGAATAAAGAACGGGAGGCGTATCGGTGAATATACCCGGATATAAAAAGCGCTTTAGCGTGGAGTTTTACAATACGGACTTTCGGAGCGAGCTGAAGCTGAGCGCGCTGTTCGGGATGCTCCAGGAGACCGCGGGGCCGGCGTCCGAGGCGCTCGGCTTCGGCTTTAGCCGTATGCGCGAGCGGTTCAACGCCGCGTGGATACTCACGCGCGTGCGCGCGGACGTCGCGCGCCCGGCGGCGTGGGGCGAGGAAATAGTTATCGAAACGTGGAACCGAAACCACAGCAGGACAATGTTCGAGCGCGACTTTATCGTGTGGGGCGCGGACGGCGAAAGGCTCGCGTCCGCCGTTTCAAAATGGGTCGTGCTCAATGTCGATACGCGCACTATGCTGTCGGCGGACGACTTCGGCTTTAACGAAAAGGATATTGACCTTCCGCGCGCGATCGACTGCAAGCTAGGCCGGCTGCGCGCGCCGGACGCGCTGACGGACGTTTACCGGCGCGCGGTCGCCTACAGCGACGTCGATGTGAACGGACACGTCAACAACGCGCGGTACGTCGATCTCGCGATGGACAGCCTGCCGCTCGAATACCACGCGGAGAACATTGTCAAATCGATCGAGATCAGCTATGTGAGCGAAGCGCGCGCGGGCGACACGCTGACGCTGCGAAGCGCCTCCAGTGAGGACGCCCCCGGCGTGATATATATCGAGGGAGTGAACGGCGACGCCGTTGTTTTCCGCGCGCAGCTGACGACTGCCGCCCGTTAAAAGCATACCTTCGCAGCTTTTTTGCCGAAAAATATGATATTATGAAAAAAACAGCCAACCGTTTTCCCGATTCCCTCACTATATAATAAGCGAGGCTTGAAATAAAGAATAAGAATTGAGGTGTCGAAATGAAAACAAAATACTTCCCGCTTCTGAGAAACACGATAAAAATGTTCCGCGAGATATTTGCGGCGTCCAGGGCGCGATTACTTCTGCTTGTGGTACTGTGCGTATTTAACACGGGAAATCTCCTGGTGTCCACGTTTTTCATAAAATACATT
>JAISAA010000091.1 GCA_031266955.1 Oscillospiraceae bacterium
GCCGCGGCGTCGGCACGGGTGGCGGAGGATTTGGGATCGATTTTGCCGCTGTCGTCGCCGCGGATTATCCCGGAAGCTATCGCCCACGCCAGCGCGTCGCGCGCGTAATCGGATACAGCTTCGGCGTCGGGGAACGCTGAGAGCGAGGCGGCAGACGTCGGCGAGCCCGCGTAGCGGTACAGCAGAACGGCGAGGTCTTGGCGCGTTATTTCCGTGTTCGGCGCGAATTTGTTATCGCCGATGCCGGTTATTATGCCGAGGTTTGCCGCCCACGCTATTGCGTCGGAGTACCACTGTCCGGGTGGGACGTCGGCGAAATCCGTTGCATTGCTATTCGGGACGCCGAGGGCGGCGTCCCCTACGGCGAGGCGATGCAGGACTGTTACGAGCATCGCGCGGGTCATATTTACTGTCGGGCTGAACGTCGTGGCGGTCGTGCCTCGGAACAGACCGCGGGCGTATACAAATTGCGCGTCGTCGTAGAACCAATCGGATTTATTTATGTCTGTGAACGGAAGTTCTGGATCGGACGCTCGCGGTGCGGTTATCTCTGTATCCGGCGCGGTTGGTGTTGATGAGGATTTTGAGGGGGCGATGCTGCTTGGGACATTATAGGACGGCGGCGGTGTGGAGGTATTGTCGGGGGTTTGGGTGTCTTCGGATTCGTCCTCTTCTGTGGGGGTATCCGTTTCCGTGGAGTTTTCGGTGTCGCCGGACTCATCCGTATCGGCAGGCTCTTCCGTGTCATCGGGCTCCTCGGTTTCTGCGGGGTCGTCTGTTTCGATGGGATCATCCGTTTCCGTAGAGCCTTCCGTTTCCGTGGGGTCTTCCGTATCGCTGGGGTCTTTCTCTAACATGACTTCCGTGCCGTTTTCGAGGACTTCGCCGATTTTTTCAAGGTCGTCGTTCAACAGCAAGAGCTCGACGTCGGGCGTTTCTATATCTCCGCCGGAGGCGCTCGACATATGCTTGCCGTCATACAAGGCAATGTCGATAAACTCCTTTTGTTCTTCTATTTCGCCCGTTGCGATATTCATAACCGACACCGCAAACTCCATAGTCCCGGCATCCGTCGCCGTCAGGGAGAAATCATACTGCTTTCCGCTCAGTGAGACAATGGCTTTTTTGTCGTCAAACGTGATTATTATCAAGTCCTCCGGCACCGAGTCATAATAGGCGACTTCATTATCCACAATTGAGGCGACGAGCGTTCCGTCGTCGTAGACCTGCACGTCAACGGGGCATAGCACGGTTGTGACTACCGCCAAAGAAAATTTCCAAAAGTCCAAGTCGGGATTGACTGAATCCCCCGGAGAGGCGCTGTTTGTCACAAAGTTTATGTAGTGCCCCATATCGTGCGCGTCGAAGCCCGTAATATTTCGCGACGATGTGGAAAACCAATAGGTTCTGCCGAATTTCCCCCACTTGAAGCCCGGCGGCGTAATAACACCGCCGAGAGAACCGGGGACATAAGGCACGGTGTCGGCGCCGTTGCATATGTTAAATATATTGTCATACGCACCGTCCGGATTCCACTTTGACCCCAGCGCCGCGCCCACCACGGCATCTGGAACGGCATAGTTATAGTCGAAGACGTCCGCGCTTGATACGCCCATATCCGACAACTGAACCGCCAGGAGATTTGCCGCAGCCGCGCCTCTGCTGTGACCCGTGATCAAGTATTTGGTATTACCATCACTCGGCAAGCCACCCAGAAATGTTATCAAGTCAGAACAAACATTATACATCGCAATATTAAAACCGTTATGTTTGCCTGAAATGACGTCGTATCCAGTGTTGATATTGCTTATCCAATCCGCCACCCCGCTCGTACCGCGTATGACTACCGCCACGACGGTTTTGCCGTCAACTTGCTTTTTAGCGAAAGCGTGAGCCGTGTCGTTCAGCGCATAGTTCAGATTCGGGAAGTCATAGTAGTTGTGCGTTTCTATATCTTTTTCATCAAATCCGAGACCTTGCAGCACCGCTGTCACACCGTTCTCGCTGTATGCTGCGCTGGACAATTCGGCGCATATGATGGAGAGGTCTTGATAATAGGTTGTTGAGTCCCGGCCGGTGATGCTGTTGACTACTAACGCGTCGGGGGACGGTGTGTTGTTGTCGGAGCCTGAATCGTCAACGCTTGAACCCAGCGCGCGGAGGTACGGATAGCCGTTGTTGATGTTTGGGAAAATGCCCCAGATTGTGTCGAAGTCGAAGCCGACGAATGACGATTGATCCTGCATTTGAGCGGAGGTAAGAGGGATTACATTGGTGATGATTCCTTTGTTGCGTCCAATTGCGCTCGAAGTGTTGTTTAGATAGTAGCAGTTCATTATGGACAGTGAACTATCAGTACTGCCTCCGGCCCCCACAATACCGCCCATATATTCTGAAGAAATATTACCTATATTATAACAGTTTTCGATATTTGCCGTTCCAACATCCCCGGCGATGCCGCCCGCATAAGCGGTATATCCCCAATTGGTTGCTGCACTGATGTTACCGGTATTATAACAGTTAGATATACTACTATAATCGGCGATCCCCACAATGCCGCCCGCATAGCGATTGGTTGAGTTGGGGTAGTCTGGACTACAGGAAACAATACCGGTATTATAGCAGTTATCTATGCTACTATAATATATGGTTCCTGCAATACCTCCCGCAAAGGTATTTGAACCAGTAATATTCGCATCCACCATACCTATGTTTTTAATTGTGGCGTATTCCACATCGCCAAACAGACCGCAAGACGTTGACGTGTTGATAGTCAAATTCCTTATTTTATATCCCCGCCCGTCAAATGTACCCGTGAACGCATTTGTTTTGCCTGTTCCAATTGGTACCCAATTCCCCCAAATGCCTAAATCAATATCGTTCATCAGAATATATTTACCGCCCAGATTGTTTCTCACATCGTCCAAATCCTGCGGCGTATATATTCCAACATAGCCTTCCGGTACGATAAAATCCCAGTTCGTCGTGCCATCGTCCGCATTTGGTGTCAGCGCGCGGAGGTATGGATAGCCGCCGTTGATGTTTTGGGATATGCCCCAGACTGTGTCGAAGTCGAAGCCGGCGTAGGAGGATGCGATGCGCATTAGGGGTGCATTGAGGGAGAATACGTGCGTCAAACTGATACTCGTATTATTTCCTGCTGCTCCAGAATTGCTGGATATGTAATAGCAGTTCTTAACTGAACACGACGCCCCAGAACCATTGTACCCAATTATGCCACCCATATAACCCTCATAACCTGTATCGTTATGAGAAACAGAAACATTACCCGCATTATAGCAGTTCTCAATTTCTGCGGCGTAAAGCACAAGACGCCCAACTATACCACCCGACATAGAACCAAAATAAGAATTAGCATGAGCAGCAACATTGCCTGTATTGTAGCAATTCTTTAATATTAAAATTGAAGCAGCATATCCAACTATGCCCCCCATATCACTCCCAGAATAAGAAGTAGAAATAGTGCCCGCATTATAGCAGTTTTCTATTGTTACGTCGCTAAGAGCACACCCAACTATACCACCTCCCTTTCCACCTGCTTGACTTGTATAAGGCGAAATAGAAATGTTAATATTACCTGTATTATAACAGCCTTTTATTATTAATGATGAAAGAGAAGAGTGAAAGAACCCTATTATGCCGGCGGCACAGGGTTGAGACATAGAAGAAATAGAAATATTTCCTGTGTTATAACAATTTTCTATTATTGTTAACGTCAAAGGAGACGCATAACCCACTAAGCCACCCGCATTGATAACGCCAGATGAATTGGATACGTCAATATATCCGAGGGTCAATCCAACATTTCTAATTGTCGCGTTTGTGACGCTTCCGAATAACCCAATATTAGTGTCGTATGCGATCTTAGTAATTCGCATATTTCGTATCGTATGTCCTTGCCCGTCAAATTTTCCTGTAAACTGGTAATCAGAATCGCCAATCGGCACCCACTCGCCGTCGTTGAACCCGGACAAATCAATATCATTCATTAACACATAAGAACCATTCAATTTACTCCGCACATCATACAAATCCTGCGCCGTATAAATTTTCGTTGCGTTCGGATCCGGCGCGCCGATTGGGGCAAGAAATGCGCCGTTGCTCCCGTAGCCGTTGCCATTATTCTGTTCATCATTTCCTTTGGGGAACAGCACAGCGTATATATCCGGATAATCTTCCTCTAAATTGAACACCCACGAGGTCAGCAACGAGTCATAGTTTTGCTGCGTGTATTTCCGGTTGTCCGCAACGACTGCCATGAGGTCATCGTAGGTTTGCTTCGGGATCGCATTGAGGAGTGCGTCCTTGTACACTATGTCCGCAAACTGTTCGGCATAGTCGCACCCTAAGTCAAAAGTCGAGAACATAATGTCGATGACTTTTATAAACGTTCTCGCGGAGAGGCTATCAGGGTTTGCCCTGTACGTGGCGGCGAGCGGGTTTATGGAAGTGCGCACGAGACTCTCAAATTCCGTGAGGGCGCGCATTTTGTAGAATTGCTCAATGGTCGCATCGGTGGAAAAGAGGCCGTTCGCAATGAATTTACCTATTGCCTGACCGATCAGAAGCCCCGCGAAAAAGGGGTTTTCACTTAGAATTGCGCTCCATACGTCGCCGACTATCTCATCATAGGCGACTTCTCCGATACGCAAAACCAAATCCGCCTCATCTATGAGAGTAGCGCCAAACGCACCGCTCATCACTGTTTTCGCTTCAAGCAGCGCCGCTTTCATCGCGGTGCTGCTTGCCGGGCAAGCGTCATACAAATAGCCGATCGCCTCTACAACTTCTGCCGAATAGCTCAGTAACTGCTGGTACTGCGCGACATTGTTTACCCATTCCGTGATACTGCTCGCCCTGCCGATCCAATCCTTCATAAAGCCGGAAATTTTACCTAACTTCCCGTGCCAAGTGTAGGAAAGCAGTTTGCTGTTTACCGATTCGACCAAATGGTCTAATGCGGCATCGCTTGATTTTGTAAAGCCGTCCCAATCGGCGATTTGAAACTGCTTCATCACGTCCGCCACTGATTTTCCAACCGTGAGGACATTTTCAGCGATTTCCTTATTTTGACTTGATAAAAACTCGAAATCGGCTGATTGCGTATTCAGAACGCTGAAAATAATGGCCTCATAGAAGCCTTTTTCGTCGAGCATATCGCCAACAATTTCTTTGGGATTGAACGTGAGCGTTTCCCAAGCCGCGACGCCCGACATAAATCCGGCGCTTGCCGACAGTTCGTTTACCAATATCTGTGCCGGGGTGATGAACGTGCCTGTGTAGTTTTGTATGCTGCGATATTGCGGCGTGCCCCCGTTTGACGCGTCCGTCCAAATATCCGCCCTGTAAATATACGAGTCGAAGTCGTCGATGCCCGTGAACGTCACCGCACGAGCCGCCATTTCCGTTATCGGCGCGAGCCCGAACACCATCGCCGCCGCCAGCACAGCGCCAAGCAGCTTTTTCACCCAATTAAATTTTCTCATTTCTTTTTTCCATCCTCCCAATAAAAATAAAAATTTTTCACAGGGAGGCCGCGCAAAAAGGCGCGCAGGGGAACCGGGCTGCTTGCCCGAATCTCACCTACGCGCCGAAATTTTCTTGCCATAATCCGGGCCCGCCCGTCAGGTAAGGCGCGCCCTATGTACTCCAGCGTATTCACGCGAATTTCCCTGAGCCGCAAAACAGCTTGCAAGCAATATGATTATCGCTTATACTGTCAAAGCTGTGGCGGCGGGGATTTCCTCGTGTTTGTAGGCGTTTGTGTTAACCTCGTTCCCTACTGACGTCGCGCCGGTGCGTCAACACCTTCGCGACCGCTGCGGCCCCTTTCGCGACCTCGCGGGATGATTCTACCACCTGTTGGGATAGATTGCAAGTGTTTTTTATCAATATATAAATTTTCTGCACAACCCCCGGCGCTACGCGCCACCCCCTTCTCGGAAGGGGGCTTGGGACGCCTCTTGAAAATGCCCCCTTCCGAGAAGGGGGTGCCCCGCAGGGGCGGGGGTTGCTCTTCTCTATTGCACAGCAGGGCGGCAGCGAAACGCGGCGATTCGCGTGTGGACACAGAGAGCCATCGCACCACGCCCCCCGATAAAGCCCGCAAATGACAGCGCCGCGCTCACCAAGCTGCGAACAACCCTCGTAAACCCCCGCGATTCAGAGGATTCCAAAGGACACTTCCTTTGGTCACTCTTTCCCCCCTTCCTCGTGACCGAGAAAGGGGGCGCCCGCCGCGCAGGCGAAAAAGTAATTTTCCACACCGCGAAAAATAAATATCAAAAAGTAAAAATTTTGTAAATGCTCTTGATTTTCAATATCGCATAAACTATAATACAGATAAGCTATGCCGCACAAAGCGGCAAATAATAAGGAGGCAGTCAGCAGTTATGAGCAAGATACTAATAGCGTATTATTCCCACACAGGCACGACGAAAGAGGTAGGCGAGCGGATCAAGTCCGCGACAGGCGGCGACGTATTCGAGATCACGCCCGTAAATACATACCCCGCCGACATCGGCGAGGTGATCGCAAGAGGTCAAAAGGAAATCGAGGACG
This sequence comes from Oscillospiraceae bacterium, assembly GCA_031266955.1. Lineage (GTDB taxonomy): Bacteria > Bacillota > Clostridia > Oscillospirales > Oscillospiraceae > JAIRRO01. The sequence continues at coordinate 6,583 of JAISAA010000091.1, forward strand.
GCATAACAATAGAGCTTTCCGGAACGCTCCCCGACGCGGAACCGTACGACCTGATAATCGCCGGCACGCCAAACTGGTGCAGCACGATCGCGCCTCCGGTAGCTTCATTCCTGAAAGCGCTGAAGCTGTCCGGCAAACGTGTAGCGCTGTACGTCACTCACGGGCGCGGAGGCTTAGGGCATATTCCGGCGGATATCGCGAAGCTTTTGCCGGACGTTAAGCTCGCCGAGGTTTACGATGGCAATGAGCCGGAAAAGCTGAGTGCCTGGCTTGGGGGGATCGGCGCGGTTTAGCAGCGGCGGCGCCGCTCTTGAATGCCGGACGTCGAGGAGTATCAGAGCGTCGAGACGCTTAACGCGGGACAAATCATTATGTGCCGAGGATTATGAGCTATGCTGAGCGGAAGAAAGCGTTTGTTGACGGCGTGGATAAAACGTGGTTGACGAAACCAGCTGCCGGTGATATTATACGGAATATGGATGTTGACGATTTTGAAACCGTCGCTTCCGAGAAAGGCGTAGCCGACGACGTGATACGGGAGGTTTCCCGCACTGTGTGGGACGCGGAGAAGTAAGACGGCTTTTATATCAGTAAAGTGGAAGTTGTGCCGATCGCCGGCGCGGGTTCTCGCACTGTGATGATGCAAATCGAACCGGAGCCGGCCGGGGTACAGGCTCGTTTATTGCTCCGGCTGAACGAAACTGCATTCGAGGGGCGTTCACTTGCGGAGCTTGACGAAAGGTTTTTGCGGTCAAAGGGCATTGTCGCCAATTCGTTGAAGGAAGCCGTGTGGCACGAAATCGGACACGCGAAGCTGATAAACCGAAAAAGTATTGATGACATAGCTGCGCTTTATGACGAGCTGAAACCGTTGGGACTGCCGGAAATAAGTCTTACTGCCGGTGACGACGGCGCGGAGGCTATCGCGGAAACCGAGGTGTTGTTGAGGCGGGGTGACGCAATCCCCGATGCCGCGCGAAAACTCTATGAACAGTATATGAAAGTGAGGACAAAATAAATGATCGCTGTAGATGCGCGCTGCGACAGTTGCGCGAATTGTCATTCTGAGTTGTTGGACGGTTGGAAACCGGCTTGTGAGGCGTTTCCCGATGGTATCCCGGCCGATTTCTATCTGCGCATTGACCCGGCGGAGTTGCCGGAGTGCGCGGATGGGATCGGGTTTGAACCTGTTGAGGTATCCGTGCCGGCGGCGGTTGCGGTGCGTTGAGGGTGTTGTAAAAATGACATTGGATAGCATAAAGGCGCGCGTAAAAGCGCGCCTTTATGTTGGGCGCAGAGGCCGGCAGCGGAGTGGCGTGAGGCAATTAAACCTGCAATTATTAAACTTTTCAACTCGCCGAAATTTTTTGTTGACAAGCACGCCGCCGTCGAATATAATAACGGAACCGCGAGAGTGCTGGAACAGGTAGACAGGCACGTTTGAGGGGCGTGTGTCGAATGGCGTGTGGGTTCAAGTCCCATCTCTCGCACCAAAAAAGACCGTTTTGCGTAAGCAAAACGGTCTTTTTTTGATAATATTTTACGCGCGGCTTGCATTGACGCGACGTAACGGAAGGGCGGTACATATTTTTACGCGCTTTCGTATCTTGCCAAACGCATAAAGCCTCACGGAAAATGGTATGCCCTCGCCTCCGCGCCGGCCGCCGCGGCTGGCGGCGGTGATGTTCGCGTACACGCTGCTCGGTATCGTTGCGCTGAAAGGCGTATCGGGGAGCGGCAAAACGACGCTGCTCGTCACCCCCCGCCCGGGCGCGATAGCCGTCGCGGATGAGGTGCGGCGCTTGTAGCCCGGGGCGCGGAAGCTTCGCGCGGCTCGTGAATGCTCCCGCGCCCCGGCAAGTTTGATGTCAGACCGCGAGCATCAGGTAATCCCAGCCGCCCGCGCTGAACGCCGTCGTAAAGCCGAAGCTCTCAAACGCCCGGACGGGCTCGCTGCCGGAATGCTGCGGCGAGCAGAGTGCCGAGATGCCCATCATCCCGCAATGCCGCTTCATTTCGCCGAGAAGCTTGCCCATCAGGACGTTGTAATCGCCCTGCGCCCAATTGAAGTAGTTGTCAGACAGTATGCCGAGAGGCAGTCTGAAAACCTTCATCATAGGCAGTGACATCACCACCGTGCCGTCAACGGAGGCGACAAGCTCGACTCCGTCGCCGCGCTGCTCGCGCTCGATCATCGGCAGCAGCTTCACCTCGGTGATTTGGCGCGGGGTCATTGCGCTGTACACGTTTTCCCAGAGGTCGTTCACGTCGTCCTTGCAAACCGGACGGATCACGATTTTAGAGGTTTCTTTTAGTTCCATAATCATCTTACCTTTCTTATTAGCCGCGTGGGCGGCGTAATCGCTTGGAGTGCAGCCGAATTTTTCCGCAAACGCTCGCGTGAAGCCGGCGTGTGTTTCAAAGCCGTATTCCATAGCGGCGTCAATGATTTTTTTGCCGTCCGCGAGCTCGCGTTTCGCCGCGTCAAGCCGCTCGGAGAGCACGAAGCCCATAACGCTCACGCCGTACGCCGCCTTGAACTCCCGCGCGAAATGATATGCGGAATATCCGGCGGCCCCGGCGATCGCCGAGAGCGTCAGCTCGTCTGTCAGGTGCTCCGTGATGTACGCTTTAGCCGTTTGCAGCTGCGGGTTCATTTTTGGTCGCCTCCTTTTGGGGTGATTTGTTTCATCGGATGTCTTTTTTGCCGCGCGACAATATGATTATAGCACTGTGTCGGTGGTGTGCTTTTCGTGAATTGCTGTAATTATATCAGCGGGCCCATCGAGTATTAGCCGCTTGATCTCCGGCGGCGAAATAATATCTGTGCAGATATGACAGGCCGCGTTCTCTCCTACATTTATATTGTGGAACATCACATCGGGCAAGCCCAAAACGCTGAACGATCCCAGCGGGAGCGCGAGGCCGCGGCCGTCGCGCTTGATGTACGCCTCTTTCTTTGTCCATATCTCGGCAAACGCCGCGGCGCGCTCCGATTGCGAGGAGCGCGCCTTTATATATGACAATTCTTCGCCGGCGAAGAACCGCCCGGCGATCTTCATAAAATCGCGCCCCGGCGCGGGGACGGCTTCGACATCTATCCCCACGGGCGCGGAGCTCACGGCGCAGACGGCGAGCCTGCCGGAGTGCGAGACGTTGAAGTGGACGTCCGGATAGTCTCTCAGCAGCGGCTTGCCGCGCGAACCGTAAATAAACGCGAGAGAATCCGGCGGGACTTTTAGCAGCTCCGACAGCGCGTATCGCGCCAGAAGTTTACCGGGCGGTTTTCCCGCCGGCTCGCGCTCTACATTCAGCACATAAACCATCAGCAATTAAAAAATCCCCCATTCCGCAACATATCCCATAAGGAACCAACGTCCCGTAGGGGCGGTCGCCCCTACACAGGACGTCGATTCCCCCTTACAGCTTATTCCGCTGTATCTTCCCGTTGATCGTTTTCGGCAGCTCGTCGCGGAAGACGACTACGCGGGGGTATTTGTACGGGGCGGTGTGGGATTTTACGTAGTCCTGTATCTCCTTTGCGAGCGCGTCGCCCGGCTCACGGTCGGAGTTCTTTGTGAGCACGACGCTCGCCTTGACTATCTGGCCGCGCACTTCGTCCGGTACGGCGGACACGCCGCACTCCAGGACATACGGGAGCTCCATTATCACGCTCTCTATCTCAAACGGCCCTATGCGGTAGCCGGACGACTTTATCACGTCGTCCACGCGCCCCACGTACCAGAAGAAACCCTCCTCGTCGCGCCACGCGGTGTCGCCCGTGTGGTATACGCCGAACCGCCACGCGTCAGACGTCTTTTTGTCTTCGAGATAGTAGCCGAGAAACAGGCCCGCCGGCCGACCCTCGTCTATACGCACTACGATCTCGCCCGTCTCTCCCGATTCCACGGGATTGCCTTCTGTGTCCACGATGTCCAGCGTGTAGGCGGGGTTCGCCTTGCCCATTGAGCCGATCTTCGGCGTCATGCCGACAAAATTGCCTATGAGGATCGTCGTCTCCGTCTGCCCGAAGCCCTCCATGACGGACAGGCCCGTCGCCTCCTTGAACTTGTAGAACACCTCGGGGTTGAGCGCCTCGCCCGCCGTCGTCGCGTGGCGGATGGGTGTCAGGTCGAATTTTGACAGGTCCTCGCGGATCAGGAAGCGGTATATCGTGGGCGGCGCGCAGAACGTCGTTATATTGTATTTTGCGAACATCGGAAGTATCACGTTCGCGTCGAAGCGGTCGAAATCATACGTGAATATGGCGGCCTCGCTCAGCCACTGGCCGTACAGCTTGCCCCACAGCGCCTTGCCCCAGCCCGTGTCGGAGATGGTGAAATGCAGCCCGTTCGGGTCCGCGCGGTGCCAGTAGTACGCCGTGACGAAATGCCCGAGGCCGTAGGTGTGGCTGTGGGTCACGAGCTTGGGATACCCCGTCGTGCCGGAGGAGAAGAACATCAGCACCGCGTCGTCGCCGCCGGGCGCGTCCGCTTCGCGCGGGAAGCTGCCGCGGAACTTCTCGTACTCGCCGTCGAAGTCGCGCCAGCCGTCGGCGGCGCCGCCCGCCATCACGCGCAGGCGCACGCTTTCGTTGTACTCCATCGCCTTTTCAGCCTCCCTGTAGGCGTCCGACTGCGCCGTCGCGATTATCGCGGAGACGCTGCCCGCCTTGAAGCGGTAGTCGAAATCCTTCTCCAAAAGCTGGTCGGGCGCGGGGATCATCACGGCGCCGAGCTTGTGCAGCGCGAGCGTGACGGTCCAGAACTGCCAGTTGCGTTTGAGTACGAGCATCACGTGGTCGCCGCGCTTCACGCCGAGCGACGCGAGATAGTTAGCCGCCCGCGAGCTCTGGCGCGACATATCCTCGAACGTGAAGCGCCGCTCGTTGAAATCGCGGTCGATATGGAGCATGGCGAGCTTCGAGGGGTATTTTTCCGCGAGCGCGTCCACCACGTCGAACGCGAAATTGAAGCTCTCCGTGTTCTTGAAGCGCACGGAGAGCGGCGCGCCCGTCTCGTCCTCGTCTGTCTCGACGAAGTTCTCGAATATCATCGGCTGCTTTGTCTCAAGCGGCTCTATTGTCTCGGCGAGCGCCTCCGTGCTCGCCTTGCCGGGCAGCACTACGGCGCAGAACACGCAGTCGCGCCCGCCTACGGCTATCATCCCGTGAGGTACGCCGGAGTTGTAATATATGGAGTCGCCCTCGCTCAGCACCTCTATGTGCTCGCCCACCTGCACCTTGAGGCTGCCGGAGATGACAACGTCGAACTCGTGCCCGCCGTGGGTGTCGAGGCCTATCGGCTCGGTCTGCTGCGCCTCCGAGTACGCGTATGTGACCCAGTACGGCTCCGCCAGCTTGTCGCGGAACATAGGCGCGAGCTCCGTTATCTCGATGCCGGCCTCCCGCGCCGTGACGCGCCCGCGCCCGCGCCGCGTGACGGCGTAATGCGAGAGCCGCGCGGTGTTCGTGCCCTCGAGCAGATCCGAGATGTCCACGCCGAACAGCAGCGCGCACTTGTGTATGAACGAGAACGGCAGATCCTCCGCCCCGGACTCGTACAGGCGGTAGATATC
>JAISAA010000170.1 GCA_031266955.1 Oscillospiraceae bacterium
ATTTGATATATAAGAACCAAGCGAAATTAAGTGACAAGCGAAATCAATTGAAAGGAGGTGAAAGTATGCAGGCAGCAAATTTAATATTCACAGCAGGTTTTGTTCCGACGATAAAAAACGCGTCCTCCTCTCCGGCTAAAACCGCGACGGCGAGCGAACGGGCGTCCTTCCTTGACGCGCTGAACGCGCGCGGCGCGAAAGAAGCCGCTTTGACCGCGCGGCGGCCTAAGGGTCCCGCCCCCGCCGAAGGCGTCACGGAAAACAGCCCCGCCCGGCTCCGCGACTCCGCGAACGGGCAAGAGGCTTCGGCAGCTTCAAAAGCTTCGGAAGCCAAAGAAACCGCCAAAGGAGCCGCCAAAGGAGCCGAGGATGTCACGAAGATAAAAGACGACTTAGCGGACGGATCGGGCGAGCTCGCCGAAACCGCGGCGATCTACGCGGCGCTCCCGATAACGGCGCCTCCCGCGGCGGCGGCGGAGGAGGTGTCGGAGGTCTCAGTCTCATCGGCGCCGGAACAAAACGACGTTTCCATTCTCGGGGGCCTGACCACAGATAGGTCGCTCCCGGGGCAGGACGGAGAGACGGTAACAGCGCTCCCGCCCGAGCTTCGCGATACGGCACGGATGCCGGAAAACCCCGCGACGGATACGGTAAACTCGGCGGCGGCGGACACAGCGCCCGCGCCGGCAGAACCGGAACCGTGCCCCCCGGAGAACGTAAACGTCAAGCAGCCCCAGCTCCCGTCGGTGATTTCAGCGACGGAGATAGCCCCGGAACGGGAACCGGCCTCAATAGAAGCACAGCCCGAGCCGGCGGCGGCGGTTTCCCCGGCGCCGTCTCCCGGAAAGCCGGAGCGCGCGGCGGAGGAAAAGCCGTCGGAGGACGGCGGAGATAAGGACGCGTCCTCGTCCTTGCCCGGCTCCCGTACGCTTGAGCTCGCGCCCGAGCGCGTCGCGGCGGACGGAGCGCTGCGCGAGGCCTCGGCTTCGTCAAGCGCGCCCGTTTCACGCGAAAACATCATCCCGGAGATGATCGAAAGACTTCAAATTATGGCCGCCGATGGGCAGAAGACGATGTCCATCGACTTAAAGCCGGAATTTCTCGGAAAAGTGTCGATGACGCTCGTCTCCGCGCCGAACGGCGTATCAGTAAAAATCCTCGCCGACGACCCCGGCGTGCGCTCGCTGATAAACGGCGAGATCGCCGGAATCATAGAGCGTATGAGCGAGCGCGGGATACGCGTCAGCGGAGTCGAGCTCTCGGAGACTGGCTTTAACGGCGCGGAGTTCTCCGCCTACGGCTCGTCGCCCGGCGATTACTCGGGCGGGGACGGACGCGGCTTCGGAGCCCCGCGGCGCTCCGGTTCGCGGACAGTCGGACGGCTCGGTGAGATCGTCCAAGCCGCCCCGGCCATTGAGGAAGACGAAATCGCAGGGACCCGAAGAGCGGCGTACATGGAGCGCCCCGTCCTCTCCCGCGCGTCAGCGGCGGATTACGGCAATTACGGCAATTATGGCAATTATGTCTGGTGGGAGAGCGGCGACGCCTACGAAAGCATCGAATACAGCGCGTAAAGCAAAAAGGAGAAAAACAATGGCGGACACGACCTCAGCCGTATCGGACAGCGTAAAAAACACCGGCCTGCGCCTGTACGAGGACTACATAAAAGAACAGCGCAACGTGAAAAACGAGCTCGGCAAAAGCGATTTCCTCTATCTGCTCTCCGCCCAGCTCAAATATCAGGACCCGCTGGAGCCGACGAAGGACTCGGATTTTGTCGCCCAGCTCGCCCAGTTTTCGTCGCTCGAGCAGCTTACGAATATGAGCGGCGCGATGCTCGACTTTCAAAACTATTCCCTCGCTGGGAAATACGTCCTCGCGCAGTATTACGATGAGAGCGGGACGGCAAGCGTCATAACGGGCCTCGTTGACCGCATAGTAAAGCACGACGGTGAGACATACGCGGAAATAAACGGCACGCTCGTCCGAGCATCCACTATCACGCAGGTGTACGACAACGAGCTGTTCAAGCAGGAAAACCCGTTGCTCGCCTCCGCCGCCCTGATAGGGCGCACCGTCACGGCGGAGCGCACGGTCGAGGCCTCCGGCGAGGACGGACTGCCGACTACGGAAACGATAACCGGCGTCGTCACGGGCGTCGGCGTCGAAAACGGCGTGCTCACGGCGTCCGTAGAGCGCGGGATCGTCGATTTTGAGACGGGCGAGCTCATTTCCGATATTCAGAAAATAATAATCGCGAACATTGTAGACATCCGGCAATAAAAGAAGTATAATACAAAAAATAAGGAGGGCGCTTTTATGATGCGTTCACTCTACTCCGGGGTATCCGGACTCCGCAACCACCAGACGCGTATGGACGTGATCGCGAACAACATCGCGAACGTCAACACCGTCGGCTATAAATCCTCCCGCACGATATTCCAAGACGTGTTCAGCCAGACAACGCGCGCGGCGGGCGGGCCGGCTACAAGCGGAACATACGGCGGCACGAACCCTATGCAAATAGGGCTCGGAGTCAAAACGGCGGCAATCGACGTGCAGCATACGCAGTCCGCGTTCCAGACAACGGATAACCCGCTTGACCTTGCTTTAACGGGCGACGGGTATTTTATCATCAACAGCGGGGGAACTCAACTGTATACCCGCGCCGGGAATTTCTATCTTGATAACGCGGGGAATCTCGTGACCTCAGACGGCTCTTATGTACAGGGGGCAATCGTAACCACGGGCTCTGGAGGGGCGGTAACGGTGACGTCGAGCGGCAACATTAATCTCAACAATTATACGGGCATTGCCATCGACTCAAACGGCGTTATCTGGGGATTTGCGACTGGAGCAACCACTAAGACCGCAGCCGCG
>JAISAA010000215.1 GCA_031266955.1 Oscillospiraceae bacterium
TGTTCGCGCCGAGCGCCGCGAGGCCGGAGCAGCGCCCGCCGCGGTGCAGATATTTCAGCGTGTCTATGACAAAGCTGGTTTCAACTCTCGCTGTCAGCTCGCGCAGGCTCCGCGCTATATCCCCCGGCTCTCCGCCGGCCTCCGCCAAGTCCGCGGCCTCGACGGCGAGCAGCCCGGCGCCTGACGAAAGGCTCCGCGAATCGACGGCGTACACGGGCAGCTTTTCCGCCGCGATAAGCGCGTTTTGATGACACGTCGAAATCTCTCCGCTGAGGTTGATATGTATCAGCGCGTCGCATCCGCGCAGACAGTCGGCGAAAAATTCCTCGTATTCCGAAACGTTTACGGCAGTCGTCGTACACGTCCCGCCGCCCTCGACGATGCGGAACAAATCGTCCGGCGTGAAGCCGACTCCGTCCTTGTACGTTTCGGTCTTGTGAACTATAGTCATCGGCACGACGCCGATACCGTAGCGCTCAATAAGCTCCGGCGGCAGATCGCAGGCGCTGTCGATGGTAATTTTGATTTTCATACGCACGCTCCTCCACTATTTTGATCTGTATTTCAGCTTATGTATTGTAACAGTTATTGAGACGTTTTGCAAGTAAATATTCCACCGACTGAGGTTGAAAGGATTTTTAAGAACCGCCCTCACAGTAAGACGCAACAGGCCCGTCGTTCGCGTGAACATTGAGAAGTTCCGCGTCCGTAACCTTTTGAAGCAACAGATCCAGCGCCCTCAAAAATTCCTTTTTCGTGAGCAGCTCGTCATACCACAGCGAGTCCGGAGCGTCATATTTGCTCGCGGTGTAGAACGTATCATACGCGCCATCCTCGTCGAAATCGCCGAGAACCGGCAGGGCGTAAAATTCATCGTCGAGCAGGCTGTCTTTCATGTCGTCGATACTTCCGAGGCCGGTCATAATCATCACGGGGCAAATGAAAGCGTCATTGTCGTAGGCTTTTGTCAGAACGGGGTAACGCAGATTCTCCGAAAGGCCGGGCGCACCCGGTTCCGGCGGCGGCGTTTCGTATTCAAGACTGTATTGATATGGGGCGTTGTATTCCCCCTCCAAGCGGCTCGCGTTGATGTAATCGCTTCCCGAACTGTGCCAGACAATCCGATCCGATTTTGCCAAAAATACTTCCTCGATTATTTTCTCTTCGAGCCCTTTGGGAAGCCTGTATTTTTCTATATCGCCGTCACGCCCCAAATAGTATTCAAGGACGCCGTCGTCGTCCAAATCGTACACTTCCAAAAACAGATAAAACTGCTCGTTCCCGAAAAAATCATATACGCTGTATGTGTAGAAATTCGACGCCGCACTGTCATATGTCCCGGGTCTGTGTCCCAAGGTCGCGCCGTTGTTCAGCGGCACTGTATAGGAAGAAGAATAGGACCATCCGGTCCAAACGGTCGGGCCGGAGTTGTAGTAGTATGGGAACTTTTTGTCGTATGTATATATAGTATAATGACCCGGGCCCGGCCTGACGTGAAGCTCGGGGATGCCGTCGTGATTCATGTCGTAGACCGCGTAATCCCCAAAATAATCCTCCCACGGCACATCGCCTATTCTGTCCCAATCGAGCTTGAGTCCTTCCGCGACGGCGGGCGTGTATGTGCCGTTTTCGTCCCGTTTGCCGTAGCCGCCCCGCAAAAAATTATCATAGACGACAAGGGCGCGCGCGTAGTCCGGGTCGAGCGTCAAAACCGGCAGCGATTGACTTGGTTCAACAATCTTGTCAGCGTCAGCCCGCTTATATAAGTACCACCCCGAACCGGTATTGCAAATCAGCGTATCCGCGTCAGCAATAATCCCGACGTTGCTTTTGCTTGAGTCAACAGAATAATCTTTAATCATACACAGCATCAAAAACGAATCATCCGCGATGCCCAACTCACTCGGCCACGTTTTATAACCTATGTGTAAATCATACTCCGACTGTTCCTCAACCGAATATCCGGACACCTCTATGACCGGATATCCGTCAAGATAGTCAGAATAAAAGCTGTCGGGCTTTAGGTATATTTTGTTTCCCAGATGCCCGTCGGCGCCGACCATCTGTACATTGCTCGTATAAAAATATTCCACCGCGACCCAATCGCCCATGAAATTTTCAGGATCGTATGGGCTGACGTCGTCCTCACCGCTGTTGATGCTGTTATATATAAATCCGGCGGTAAGCAGTATAACAAGTGTCCCGATAATAATGCAGGCTTTTTTCATGTCGCAATCTACCTTATGGCCTTTGCTTTTTTATTACTTCGGCGTGAATCTCACGGAGAATATATCGCCGCCGATGCCGGGACTGACTCTGGACGCGGAGAGTTTAATGCCGTTGATCTCAACAGTTTTTGAAGCTTGAGACGTCCCGCCGGGCTTTAGAGTCTCAGCGGCGTCCTTATCGAAGTACAAAGCTTCCACTTCGGCATCGGCACTTTCTTTATCAAGGCCCGTCAGAGCCATCATCACAGCCTCCGTTTCGAGATAGAAACCTATGAAATCCTCATCATACGGTCTCCCTACGAGCGTAACCAGACCGGGCGTAAATGATAGTATATTTGCTTGCATAACGCCATCCCTGACGCTAAAGCCATCCTTTACCTCGCCGTTTTCCGCGCGTGCGTCCAAATCGTCAGCGGTAATCTGCGTTGCGCCTATTTCAGCCGCCACCTTGTTGTAGGCATCGAAAAACATCTGTTGATCGTTTATAATGGGATTTTCCGTTTTAGGCCCGGTTCCGCAAGCGGAAAGAAGCGCGACAAGCAAAAATGCGCATAGTGAGGCTTTAAGTATTTTCATGGTGTTTCCCCTTTCGGTCGGCAGCATATTATCCGATGAGCTGCGACAGCATATCGATCCAGCTTTTCAGTTTGCCGGAAAAGAATTTGTAGATTTCCCCGTTTTTGGTGCAGATAGCAATACCGCTGCGTATGCCCTTTCTTGCTGCTTCTACACGCGCTATATCTGACAAGCCAACATTCACTTGCGTTTGACCGGCGTTCACGCTGTTTGCTACGGAGCTCGCGAGCCCTCCCAATGTACCCGCGTGAATGGATACGGTATGCACGCCTCCCTTTACCCAAAAAACGCGCTTATCGGTCAATATCAGCGTTCCGGGCCATAGCCCGAACAGGCTTTTTTGGTAATCGCAGTTGACAGACGCCTTTTGGGTTTCACCGGGGTTATCCGTGTCCGCGCCGCAGATATGGCAATGCTCCGGTTTTTGTTTCTCAAGCTTTAATTCTGCGCCGCATACCGCGCAATGCTGAATAGAGACGTTCACTTTACATCAATCCTTCGTTCGATTTTTATTTAGTAGCGTTGTATTTTTTTGTTTTGAGACAGCTTTCCGATATCACGGTCTGCGTGTACTGAATTGAAATTATATCGAAAATACGGGCCGCAAATCTTTCTTTTCGCCGTTACGCTTCCACAAGCCGGCGCCGGCATTCCTCATAGATCCGCGCTGTTTGCTCCAAAAGCTCCGGCGGGACGGCGGCGAATTGATATTCGCCGTTTAATTTATGCGCGTCGAGCCAGTCGCGCAGGGGCTGTTTGTCATAGGAGCGCGGCGAGGCGCCGACTTCGTAGTCGTCAAGCTTCCAGAAGCGGCTTGAATCCGGGGTGAAAATCTCATCCGCGAGGACTAAATCGCCGGTTTTGCTTAGCCCGAACTCGAATTTTGTGTCCGCGATGATTATTCCGCGCGACAGGGCGTATTCGCGGCATTCGGCATACAGTTGCAGGGAAACTTCGGCGATTTTCGCCGTAAGAGCCTCTCCTATTTCGGCTTTTACGGCGTCGATGCCGATATATTCGTCGTGCTCGCCGGGCGCCGCCTTTGCCGCGGGCGTGAGAATGGGCTCCGCAAGCTTTTGCGCCTGCTTATATTCCCCGGAGATGAGCTTGCCGCAGAACGGCTTTTGTGCCGTATACGCCGCCCACATACTGCCGAATATATACCCGCGCACGATAAATTCAAACGGCAGGATGTCGAGCTTTCGGGAGAGAACGGCGCGGCCTTTGAATTCCTCCCGGCGGAAAAATTCCGGCATATCGCGCTCGTCCGCGGAAATCACGTGGTTTTGTATGATATGCCGCGTCCTGTCGAACCAGAAGTTTGAGATTTGATTCAGCGCCGCGCCCTTGCCCGGCACCGGCGCGGGCAGAACGACGTCGTATGCTGATATCCTGTCCGTCGTGACGATGACGAGCGTGTCGTCAGAAACATCGTAAATATCGCGGACTTTGCCGCTGAAAAGTGGCTTTAACATTTGCGGTCTCCTTTGTGATCGGTTTATTTTTCGCGGCGCGGGCGGTTTTTCGCCGGAGATTTATGCGTTTTACGGCGATATGCCGGCTTCGGCGATGTCCGCCAGCTCGCTCAGCTCGACGGGGATCTCTATGATCCCCGCGGCGAAGGGGCCGAGCGTGTACGGGGGAAAGTAAAAGAGCAGACTGTTATACGTTACGCAGAATCGGTCGTAGGGGAAGCTCTCGCGCAAAAGCTCTTCGGCGTCGGGGAAGAAGCGCCCGTCGTCGTTTTCGCCGATGTACTTATCGAAGACGGCGAGAAGGCGCTGTGTGTACTCCTCGCGCGGGGCTGTGAACACGTCGTCAAGCGTCAGGCGGGCGCCGTCCGGGAGGCGGAAATTGTCGCAGGTCACGCCGAGGCCCTCGTGCGCGCCTCCGGTGTATGTATAAAGCTGCCGGCGGAAGCTGAGGATACCGTCGCCGTCGCGGATGATTTCGCTGCTTTCGCTGTATTCCAGAGACGCGGACGACACGACGAGCTCCGCTGAGCGCATTTCGTCGGCGAGCGCGGCGGCGCGTGCTTTGAAGCCGTCGATCTCCGCCGCGTAATACTCATCGATAGCGGCGACGCCCGTACCCGGGAAGCTCGCGGACGCGAAAAGTGACGCGTTGCCGAGCTCGAACGTCTCGCTGTAGAAAAACCCTTCCGCGGGAGGCGGGGGACTGTCCGAAAGCCCGGGCACCGGCAATGTCTGTTCGGTCAGCGCCGGCTCCGGCACGGGAATCCAGTCTTTCGGAGGGAAGACACGCACCAGCACCGCCAGCACCGCGATCACCATCAAAATAGCGGCGAACAGCCTTGGTCTCTTCACGCTATTCCACGAACCGCACCGCCGTTGTCACGTCGTCGCGCTCCGTGTGCAGATTATTGATTTTATTCTCCGGGTCGGGATAGCCTATCGCGAGGCCGATGGCGATGTTCAGGTTGTCGGGAATGTTCAGCTCTTTTCTGATGACGTCGGCCTTTATGACAAGCATTATCGCCGGTATCGTGCCGAGCCCGCGCTCGACGGCGGCGAGCATAATGCTCTGAGAATACGCCCCGACGTCGTACAGCGACCACTGCCCGTGAGCCTTGTCGAGGCAGAGATAGATCACGGCGGGCGCGTTGTACATATTGGCGTTCAGCGGGCCGAATTGGCTCATCGCGTCGCCGCAGTCGCGCTGCATCGACGCGCCGATCGTCGCGGTGCGGCGCTTGGCGTCGGCGCTCCACTCTCCCGGCATAGGCAGATCGGTCCCGCCGCCGTGGCCTCCGGGCCCGCCCGGGGCGCCGCCGGACGCCGCCTTGATGCGCTCAAGCGTTTCTCCCGACGCGACGAACACCTCCCACGGCTGTGTGTTCGCCCACGACGGCGTGCGCTGCGCCGCTGTGAAAACCTCCAAAAGCACTTCCTTGGGGATGGGCTTGGGAAGATACGCGCGGATCGAATTTCTCTTGTTAAGGGCTTCTGTGACTGTCATTTTTACCGACTCCTTATAAATAATGTTTTCGGCAAATCGCCCGATAAAATTGTACGGCGGCTTGCCGATACCGTGTTTCTTTAATTATACAGCCGTTCAGCCGGACGCGCAAGCGGTATTTTGCCGGTTTGCCGGTTTTTGAGATAATAATTCTGTATCGGATTAAATGTCTGCGTACGCTTCGCACATTATTTTTTGCGCTTTTTGCGCCTGCGCGGCGCCCGCGCCCCATTTCTTTGCCGAAAGAAATGGGGGAAAGAACGGCAAAAGGAGGCCTCCCCCTTTTGAAACCCCCAAATCGCGGGGGCTTACGGGGGTTGTTCGCAGTTGGTAGGCGCGGCGCTGTCATTTTGGGATTGTATCAGGGGGGCGTGGTGCGGCAGCGCTCTGTGTCCACACGCGAATCGGCGCGTTTCGCTGCCGCCCTGCTGTGCGCGCAAAACCCCTCCGCCGCTTCGCGGCACCTCCCCTGTTTAGGGGAGGCATGGCGTTCTTTTGCCTCCCCTGCGAGGGGAGGTGCCGCCAAAGGCGGCGGAGGGGTTTTGCGCCAGCGGCGCGTCCCCCGTCCTACATCCCGGGGGAAATCCAAAGGGGGGCGCGCCGCCCCTCTTTGTGTCGCTTTAAGGCGAGGGGTCCAGGGGAGAGGGAAATCGAAATCCCTCTCCCTTGGCGGTTCTTTTCCCCCTTTCTTTCCGTAAAGAAAGGGGGCGCCCGCCGCGCAGGCGAAAAAGGTGTATTATACCTCG
>JAISAA010000223.1 GCA_031266955.1 Oscillospiraceae bacterium
GGGCGCCTTATACAGCCCGCTGTCCGTTGCGCTGTTTGAAATGACGGCGGCGCTTTTGCCGCGCGCGCGCGCCGTTATAGCCGCCGAAAGCCCGGCGGGGCCTGAGCCGATTATTATAATATCGTACATAACGGATGAATTTTAACACAGAACTGTTGAAAAGGCAAGCTTTATTATGGAGCGTAATGAGCCGGCTTCAAATTGCCGGGGCCGTTTCTTTGCGATCCGTAATAAAACTTGCCCACACGCCGTTAACAAATATTTTAGTATCTTTTTTTCAGAGAATGTGGTATGATAACAGTGGTGTAAAATACGAAGCCATTTTTTGGCCGTTTTTTGACCGGTTTACAACGGCGTTATTTTTTACGAAACGGCGCGGGAGGCGGCGGGTAATGTTTTTATGAGCGCGGTCGGCGGGGCGAAAGTGAAATATGATGCGGCGGAGCCGAAAAAGGCCCCCGTCAGGGCGGTTCTTTCGGCAATCGTGCTTTTCGCGGTCGCGGCGGCGCTCATAGCCGGCGCCGTCAGGGGAGAGCTTCTGCCCCCGGGACTCGCGCGCGCCTGGGACGCTCTCACGGGGCGTGACCGTGAAGCGCTTTTTCTGTTTGAGGACGGCTTTGACGACGTTTTCGCCGACCTCGGAAGCGCCGTGGTGTCCGCCGGGACGCTGGGCGTCGCGGTATACGGCAGGACGGGCGGCGAAACGGCGCGGGAAAGCTTCGCTATGGCGAATCCCGCGATAGCGTCCAAAGGAGCGCTTGCCGTCGTTTACGACGCCGGCGGGAGAAGCGTTAAGGTCGTGGACGGCTCCGGCGTCGTCGCTTCGCTGCCGTTTGAGCGCGCGGTAGTGTCCTGCTCCGTCGGCAGCGGGGGAATATTTGCGGTGACGACGCGCGGAACCGGGGGATACAAGGGGCGCGTAGAGTTTTTCAAGCTGACCGGCGGCGTCCCGGAAATCATATACGACTGGTCTTCAAGGTGGCCGGTGCTCGGCGCGGCGGTTTCGAGATCGGGAAAGCTCTTCGCGGCGCTGACGCTGACCGCGCAGGGCGGCAGAATAGTTCTTATGGAGAGGCGCTTGGAGGAACCGCGCGGGGAATATGTACATCAGGACGGGACAATTTTTGAGATGACGTTTATGGATTCCGGGACCCTTATCGCGCGGGCGGACAAAGAGCTGATCTCAATTTCGGAAAACGGCGAGGGGCGGATAATATATGATTTTAACGGGCGCGAGCTCGACGGGTATTCCGGGGACGGCGGCGCTTTCGTCGTTATGCACTTCGCGAGACCCGGCGGAGGCGGAGAGCTTGTGACCGTGGACGAACGCGGCGCCGAGCTCGGAAGGCTCGAAACGTCGAGCGGGCTCGTATGGCTCTCGGCGTCGGGGGATCGCGTAGCGGTTTTGCAGAGCGACGGGCTGGACGTATACGACAGGGAATTGCGGCTTGCGGCGTCGTATCCGGAGGCCTCCGGCGCGTCGGCGGCGTTCCCGAGGGGCGGCGGCGCGGCCAGCGCGCTGGGCGCGCGCGAGGGCCGCGTCTTATCCGGCAAAAAAGCCGGGGCGGGCGGCTGAGCTGAAATTATACGAAAAATTATGAGAGGGGAGACAGTGCGGTGGTTGGCGTTATAATAGATATTGCGCTTGTTGCGTTCGTCGCGTATTGCGCGTACAGGGGCTTTCGCGCCGGGGTCATTCGCGGCATAGCAGGCTTTGTCGCGTTGATTGCGTCGCTCGTTTTGGCAAACGCCGCGTCGGAGGCGTTCTCCGACGAGTTCACGGGCGTACTGCGCCCCTTTATAGGCGGATTAGTCGACGGCAGGCTGCAAAGCATACTCAGCCCGGCAGACAGTGAAAATTCGGACAGTGAAATTCCGGACGGCGAAGTCTTGGAGGAGGAAGCGGCGCTGCCCGACGAAGGCGAGTACGATACGTCCACGGCGCACGGCCTGACGATGCTGACGCTGCGCAAGCTCGGCTTTTTCCGCCCCGCGGCGGAGAAGATAGCGGAAACGATAAAAACGGAGACGGCGGAGGCGGGCTACGCGCTCGGCTCAATGATAACGGATAAGCTGTGCAAGGTGCTCTCGCGGGTCGCGGTGTTCGCGGCGGCGTTCATACTGCTGTCCATAGCCTTTGCGATCGTGGGAAGCCTTATCAACTTCGTCTTTTCCCTGCCCGGGCTCCGTCAGCTTGACAGGATAGCGGGGCTGGCGGCAGGGGTGCTGCGAGGCTTGCTTATCGTGCTTTTCGCGGCGGTCGTTTTAAGATACTTCGGGCTCGTGACGGCGGATACGGTGTCGGAGACAAAGCTTTTGCGCTATTTTGTCGATCACAATCTTATCGCCGAAGTGCTGAACATTTGAGCGGGGATTTTCGTATGAAGCTTAAAGCGTTGCCCAATTTGCTGTCGGGATTCAGGATATGCCTCGTGCCGGTTTTCGTGTTCGCGTATTTCGCGGACGACGGGGAGGTGAAGGTATGGGCGGTGTCGATCTATATCGTCGCGGCGGTCACGGATTTTCTCGACGGGTTTATCGCGCGCAGGCTTTCCTCCACGTCGAACCTCGGCAAGGTCTTAGACCCGCTCGGGGACAAGCTGATGACGGCGGCGGCGCTTTCCTGCATCACGATAGACGGGCTTATACCGGCGTGGGCGATCGCCGCCGTCGTAGTGAAGGAGCTGCTGATGGGGATAGGCGGGCTGGTGCTGCACTCTAAGGCGAAGGCGGAAATACCGCCGTCGAATATCTTCGGAAAAACGGCTACGGTGGTTTTTGTGGCGGCGTGCGCGGCGCTGATGGTGTTTCCGTCCATACCGCGGCAGTACGCCTCCGCGATGATCGGCATAGCGGTGGGGCTCACGAGCGCGGCGCTGATAAGCTACATCCTCACATTTTCGGCGGAGATGAGAAAGCGCCGAACCGACGGCAACGGCGGTCCTCCGCCAATATAAATAAGCCGGCGGCCCGGTCAAATCGATAATAAACAGTTTGGATATAAAAGAGGTAATTACAATGCAGGTCACAGTTTGCACCAGATGCAAAAAAAGCGCGGCGGTGGTATTCGTCACGAAAATCGAAAACGGCGTTACAACGAACGAGGGGCTTTGCCTGAAATGCGCCCGGGAGCTCAACATCAAGCCGATACAGGACGTCATACGCCGGTTCGGTATGTCCGACGAGGAGCTGGATATGCTGACCGACGAAATGTCGGAGTCCCTGGGCGGGGCGGACGCGTTCGGTATGACGGGCGATTTTGAGGAGGGCAGGACGGCGACGTTCCCGTTCCTCAACAGGCTGGCCGGGCAGAACGAGCCGTTCCCGCGCGGAGGAGAGCAGCCGCGCCCCTGGCAAACGCCGCCGCAGCAAGGAGGGAACAAACGCAAAAAACTCCTCGAAAACTACTGCATTTCGCTGACGGGACGTGCTCGCGAGGGCAAGCTGGACCGCGTGGTGGGGCGCGAGGGAGAGACGGAGCGCGTCGTGCAGATATTAAACCGCCGCCAGAAAAACAACCCGTGCCTGATCGGAGAGCCGGGCGTGGGCAAGACGGCGATCGCCGAGGGGCTCGCCCAGCGCATTGTGGACAGCGAGGTGCCGTATAAGCTGCAGGACAAGGAGGTGTATATGCTCGACCTCACCGCCCTTGTCGCCGGGACGCAGTTCCGCGGGCAGTTCGAGGGGCGGATGAAAGGGCTTGTCGAGGAGATAAAAGCCCTCGGGAACATCATTCTCGTTATCGACGAGGTTCACAGCCTTGTCGGCGCGGGCGACGCGGACGGCACTATGAACGCCGCAAACATCCTGAAGCCCGCGCTTTCCCGCGGTGAGATACAGGTGATAGGCGCGACGACGTTCAACGAATACCGCAAGTATATCGAAAAGGATTCCGCGTTAGAGCGCCGTTTTCAGCCGGTGACGGTGAACGAGCCGTCTATCGCGGACTCGATTGAGATATTGCGCGGCATCAAGCATTATTACGAGGAATTCCACGGAGTCCGCGTGACGGACGAAATAGCCGCCCGCGCCGTCATACTCTCAGAGCGGTACATAACGGACCGCTTTTTGCCGGACAAGGCGATAGACCTCATTGACGAGGCGTGCTCCGATATGAATCTCCGCGACGGCGCCATCGTCAGCGCGAGCCGGTACCGCCGCGAAAAGGACGACCTGCAAAAAGAGCGCGAGATGCTCCTGTCCCGCCCCGAGGGGAATTATTACGAGCGCCTCGCCGTGATACGCAGCCGCGAGCTGCAGATATCGAACGAGCTGGCGGAGCTCGAGCGCTACGGCCCGCCGGAGCTCACGGCGGACGCGCTGTCGCGCGTCATAGAGCAGTGGACGAAGATCCCGGCGGCGAGCATTCGCGCCGACGAGCTCGAGCGGCTCCGCGGGCTCGACGCGCGCCTGAAAAAGCGCGTTATCGGGCAGGACGAAGCGGTGGAGCTCGTTTGCGAGGCGATACGCCGCAACCGCGTCGGCATTTCGGCGAAGCGCAAGCCGTCCTCGTTCATATTCATCGGCTCGACGGGCGTTGGCAAGACGGAGCTTGTGAAAAGGCTTGCGGAGGATCTGTTCGACTCGCCCGAGTCGCTCATACGCCTCGATATGTCGGAGTTTATGGAAAAGCACTCCGTTTCGCGCATAATAGGCTCGCCTCCGGGCTACGTCGGCTATGACGAGGCCGGGCAGCTCACGGAAAAGATACGACGCAAGCCGTACAGCGTCGTGCTGCTCGACGAGATCGAAAAGGCGCACCCGGACGTGATGAACATCCTGCTGCAAATTCTCGACGACGGCCGACTTACCGACGCGCACGGCCGCGTCGTGAATTTTGAAAACACCGTCATCATAATGACGACGAACGCCGGAAGCGACAGGAACGAAAACGCCATAGGCTTCAACCGCTCGCCAAACGAGCTCGGCAAGGCGAAGTCGGAAAAAGCGCTGAAGGACTTCCTGCGCCCGGAATTTATAAACCGCGTCGATGAAATAGTATATTTCAACCGCCTGACCGAGGAAAGCTTTAAGCGGATAGCGGGGATAATGCTTGACGAGCTGCGCGATTCGATGGCGGAAAAGCAGATAGAGCTGAGCTATGACGACTCGGCGCTCGCCTATCTCACGAATAAATCGTTCTCCGAGACGTATGGCGCGCGCAATCTGCGCCGAGTTATCCAGAAAGAGGTGGAAAACGCGATAGCCTCAGAGCTGATTTCCGGCTTCGGGCGCGCGTTCAGCCGTATAGGAATAACGGCGGCGGAGGGCGGGCTGCAAATAATCGCGGTGTGACGGCGCGCCGTACCCGGCGCATACGAACGCAAAAAGTCCGCCGGAGGCGGACTTTTTGCGTTATCAATATCGCTTACTCTTGTTCTTCCGGGCTGCCTCTGACTTCTTGCGGCGTTTCACGCTGGGGCTCTGGTAATACTCTTTTTTTCTGAGGTCAGAGACGATCCCCGCCTTGACGCAGTTGCGCTTGAAGCGTTTCAGCGCGCTGTCCAAGGACTCGTTATCCTTGATATGAACTTCCGACATTATTCTATCCCTCCCTCCAAG
>JAISAA010000243.1 GCA_031266955.1 Oscillospiraceae bacterium
ATTAAAACTTAATTCCGGCGGTACGCTTAGCGGTACGGCAGGCGGAGCGATTTATCTTGGGGTCGGCACAAAGGTAGATGGAATGAGCGGCAAATTCATTGACCAAGGCACAACCCTGATAGCGACAGGCGAAATCACCGTGGGAGCGGTTGACGCACCCATATCCGCAACCGGCTTGTCGAGGGGGTTGTATGCCTGGAACGGCAGCGCGTTCGTTAAGGCGAGCGGCTACACCGCCACGTTGAACATCTACAGGGATAATTCTCCGTATTCCGACAGCATAGGCTACACCCTAAAACTTGACGGCAGCGAAACAACAACCGTCAATATGACAAGCGGGCCGGGCGAGACGAGGACGGCGAGCGTCCCAAACGGAACATGGAAAGTTTATCAGTATGGCAACGAATACACAGGCGTTGACATTGTAATCAACGACGCCCCGGGCGACGAGCGATTTGACCAATATACGGGCAATTATTCCGTCAATCCGCAAGGCGCGGCGACAGGCGGCACGTTCAGCGCGGTTATCACAGGCATAGGCGGCGGCAGTTATAATATTGATTTCTCAACGCTTCCTTCCTCCGTTTATTTCAAAGGTGACGCCGTGACCTTCACAGCCGCAGGCGAGGGCGCGGACAGCTACACCTACGCTTGGAGCGGAACCCACGGCGGAACGCAAATCAGCGGCACGGGCGCGACGTACACGATACTGTCCGTAACCGGCACGATTGACATTATCTGCACCGTTACGGGGAGCAACGGCGGCACTGGCACAGGCGGTTCTTCCGGCGGCGGCTCGACCACGCCGAGCACCCCGTCTGCCCCCACGACCGTCATTGTCGCCGAAAACACAATAACGACGCCCGTAGGCAAGCCTCCTGTGAAAAAAACCGATGGTTCCGTGACGTTGCCGGGCGGCGGTATGATCGCGTTGGGCGGCTCCGACGCCGCGATGACAGCCGCCGTTCCGGAGGGCACGAGCATTGACAAGGACGGCAATATCACCGTTCCCGCAGGCAAGGAAGCTGAAATCTCCCTGCCCGAAAGCAAGGCGGAAGTGACCGCCCCCGGCGGCACAACGATTACAGCGGGCGGCACGGTCACGGTAGGAAACGGCACGGCGAACATCGCCCTGCCGGGCGGCACGGCCGTTTCCGTTCCCGCGGGCTCGACGATTCGCCCGGACGGGACGGTCAGCATAGGAATCGGCGGCGCGACGGTGCGTATCGCCGTAAGAACGGGAGGGAGCAGCCGCGCTGACGTCGGCGCGGCTACGCAAAGCGCGGACGGCGGCGTCAGCATCGCCGACGCCGCCGTCCCGCTTGCCGCGGAGCCCGGCTCCGCGGCGGGCTCCGCGGCGGGCTCCGCGGCGGGCTTGACGCTGACGCTGAAGCTCGCGGCGAACACCGTCATCGTGTTGGACGAAGCCGCGCCGCTCGGTTATTCCGTGGAGTTTAACAATCCATACAGCGACGTGCAATCCTCCGATTGGTTCTACGGCGACGTGGCTTTCGTGGGCGCTCACGGCCTTATGACCGGCACGGCGGCGGACAAATTCAGCCCGAACGCGCAGGCGACGCGCGGCATGATCGTGACTGTGCTCTTCCGCTGCGCGAAAGAGCAATTGAGAATTGGGGATGCGTCCCATACCGACGAGAAACCAGCGGAGCGTTTCGAGGAGGAGAGGAGAAATGACGGAGCGGGCGAGCTTTCGGCTTCAGACGGAAGCGAGCTTAGCGCAGTCCATTTCGACGACGTTCCGCTCGGCAAATACTATTCCGACGCTGTGGCGTGGGCCGCAGAAAACAAAATCGTCGGCGGTGTGGGCGGCGGCAGCTTCGCCCCGGACGCGAACATCACGCGGCAGGACTTGGCGGTCATCCTCACGCGCTACGCGGAGTACAAAGGCTTTACTTTCGCGGCGGCGCGGGAATACGCGGCCTTTAGCGACGATAACGCCGTTTCGGATTATGCGAGAGCGGCAGTCGAAGCCTGCTACCGCACGGGCATTATCTCCGGCAAGCCGGGCAACCTCTTGGACCCGAAAGGTGCGGCCACCCGCGCCGAGGTCGCGGCGATGCTGCACCGCTTTGTATTGGCTATAGCCCTAATCGGCTGACAGCGAACGGCGTGCGCCTCTTGTACGTACATGGTTTGACAAATCAGCGCTTCCGGTGTATAATGATAGTACCAATTAAAGAAACGAGGTTGATGTATATGTTAAACGATGCGAGAATTACTATCCGCGTGGGAAGCGAGTTCAAGTCGCAGGTCGAAAGGACCGCCGAGCAGTTGGGAATGAATCTGACGACGGCGATCACGATGTTCCTGTTCCAAATGGAGCGTGATAAGGCTCTGCCGTTCAAGCCAGCGATCACGGCGACTCGGCGCGGAATAGCGGGTTTATCTCAGGGAGAGCTTGACGCGGCGGTAAAGGGCGCGGTCAGGGCCGATCATGCGCGCGGATCAGAACTCGGCTTGCCGGACGCGAGATATGACATCTCAACGAACCGGGCGTACTTGGAGTATCCCGACGGGCAGAGAGAATATGCAGATGGAAAGCAATAATCGTCCGCGCGCCGCTACATACTTAAATAAGCGTTTATGAAGCCGTCGAGCTCGCCGTCCATCACGGCGTTTATATTCCCGTTCTCAAAGCCCGTCCTGTGGTCCTTTACGAGCGTGTACGGCATAAACACATAGGAGCGTATCTGGCTGCCCCACTCGATTTTCATCTGCTCGCCCTTTATATCGCTGATTTTTTCAAGGTGCTCGCGCTCTTTTATCTCAATTAGCTTGCTGCGCAGCATACGCATCGCGACCTCGCGGTTCTGGTGCTGGCTGCGCTCTACCTGGCAGGCGACGATTATGCCCGTCGGCACGTGCGTTATGCGTATTGCCGACTCCGTTTTGTTGACGTGCTGGCCGCCCGCGCCGGACGAGCGGTAAGTGTCCACCTTCAAGTCCTCCGGCCTGATCTCGACCTCGACGTCGTCGGGGACGAGCGGCGTCACCTCCACGGCCGCGAACGACGTGTGCCGCCGCCCGGACGAATCGAACGGCGATATGCGCACGAGGCGGTGTATCCCGCCCTCGCTTTTCAGATAGCCGTAAGCGTTGTCCCCGTCGATCTCTATCGACGCGGATTTAAGCCCCGCTTCCTCGCCGTCCAGATAGTCGAGTATTTTATAGCTCATCCCGCGCCGCTCCGCCCAGCGCGTGTACATACGGTACAGCATCTGCGCCCAGTCCTGCGCCTCCGTGCCGCCGGCGCCGGCGTGGAACGAGAGTATAGCGTCGCACCCGTCGTGCTCGCCGGACAGCAGCGTCGCCAGCCGCGCGTCCTCAAGCGCCGTCTCGAACGCGCCGAGCTCCGTTTCTATTTCCGGCAGCAGCTCCGCGTCGTCCTCCTCGCGCGCCATTTCGATGAGCGTCGTCACGTCCTCATAGCGGCGTTTCAGCCTTCCGAAGCTTTCGACCTTCACGCGGAGATGCTTTGACTGCCGGAGGTTTTTCTGCGAGCTTTCGAGATCGCTCCAGAAGCCCTCCGCCTCGCTCTGCTTTTCGAGCTCCGCGAGCTCGCGCTCGGCTTCATCCAATTTAAGCGCGGCGCCGAGATTTTTGAGCGTTGGCTCCAGAGCCAGCGCGCGGGATTTGAATACGTCGAATTCTATCATAGAGATATCCTTAATATACTGCAAAATAAATAATGACAACGCGTAAGGCGCCCTGTCCGGGCGCCCGCGCCGTAGGCGCGCAGTTTTGATTGAGTATATCACGTGCGCCCCCGCGTGTAAAGCGTTTTTTGCCGCTTGCCTTTTCCAAAGGATTGTATTATTATAATGCCGAGGCGCGCGCCTCGGCATTTTTGCGGTTTGCTTACAGACAAACCGCAAAAATGCCATAAACTTTCGGGCGGAGTGGATCTGATTTGAATTACATTGACGACGCTTTTTATGAATTGGCGCAGGTGATAACGTCCGCCGACGCCGCGGGCGCAAGGGGTATTATGGCCGATTCCTTTCGCGGGCTCGCCCCCGAGCTCCGGCAGGGCGTCGCGGGATATTTCGCGCGTTACGGATTTTGGGGCGAGTCTGTGGACGAGGTGATAGGGCAAAGAGCCGATACGCTTATGCGCCGGGACCGCGGCTTTATCTGGCTGTATGACCGGCTGGCGGATTGGCGAAGTAAATTCATACTCACGGCGTTTTTACAAAGCTGGCTGGCGTTCAGGGCGCCCGCTTTAGGAAGCGCCGTGGAGACGCTGTTTTTGGAATACTTTGACCTCGACGTTTTTGATTTCGGCGACGGCGAGGTATTTGTGGATTGCGGCGTATACGGCGGCGAGAATATTTTGGATTTTATAAAGGTCTGCCCGGATTACAAGCATATTTACGGCTTTGAGGCGGAAGCCAAAAACTTTGAGCGCTGTAAAAGCAAGCTCTGCGGCCTCGGCAATATCACGCTCTATAACAAGTGCGTTTACGACACGGCGACGGTTTTGCGGTTCACGGAGCACAACGACCTGTCGTCGAGCCGCGTAGGCTCCGAAAAAGACGGCGCATACGCGTCCTCGGTCACGGAAATCGAGGCCGTCGCCATAGACGCGCAGATACAAGAAAAAATCACCTTCATCAAAATGGATATCGAAGGTGCGGAAATGAAAGCCCTCGCGGGCGCAAAATCGCATATAATAAACGACAAGCCAAAGCTTGCGATAAGCGTATATCACGGCAACACCGATATCCTCGACGTTCCCAACGCGATCGACGATTACCGCGACGACTACAAATTTCACCTGCGGTATCGCGGCGGCGACCTGATAGCGTCCGAGCTGACGCTGCTGGCGGTATAGCGGCGCACGGCGCATTAAAGCTTACTTCTTAAAAAATCTTCGATGCGGCTTTTTTTCTCCAAAACGCCGTCAATGCGCTCGATATACTCATACGGATATTTCGGATTGAAAATACGCTCTATCCTCCCCTCGGGAGAAACGAGCTTCGTCACCCCGGAGCCGAGCGCGAGAACCGGGAGAATTTCGTCCATCATAATCATATTATATATACAATTTTGCCCCGGCTTCGCCCAGCCTGTGTTTTCAAAGCCGCCGGACGTGAATTTCTGGCGGTAGAGATAATAAGGCAAGTACCCGGCGGAGCGCAGCGCGGGAAACGCGCGGGAGAGTGCCCCGGAAACCTCCGCACCGGACGGCGTCGGCGTATTTTCGAGCGTGACGCGCGAGCCGCGCTTTAGCGAAAGCGTGTGTACGGTGATGTTCTCCGGGCCGAGCGCGAGCACCGCGTCGAGCGACGCGATAAAGCCGTCCTCTGAGTCCCTTGGGAGCCCCGCGATCAAGTCCATATTTATCGCGTCAAAGCCCGCTTCCCGCGCGAGGGCGAACGCCGCGTAAGTGTCCTCCGGCGTGTGGCGGCGCCCTATGGCGCGCAGTACGTCGCCGGACATCGTCTGCGGATTTACGGAAATGCGCGTCACGCCGCGCGCTTTCATAACGGCGAGCTTTTCCGCCGTTATCGTGTCGGGCCGCCCGGCCTCCACAGTGTATTCCCGCAGAGCGGAAAGCTCGAAAGCCCCGTTGAGGTGCGTCAGCAGCGAATCGAGCGCCGGGGCGTCCAAAGTCGTAGGAGTGCCGCCGCCGATATACAGCGCGGCGACGCGCGGACCCGAGCGTTTCAGCACATCCGCGAGCGCGTCCGCCTCGTGCTTCAAAGCGTCGAGAAACGGCGGCAGCAGCTTCATAGATTTTTCAACGCTCTGGCTGACGAAGGAGCAGTAAGCGCAGCGCGTCGGGCAAAACGGTATCCCGACGTACAGCGCGAGCGCGCCGCCAAGATATTCATGATATTTTTCGCTTAATAAGCTCCGCGCCGCAAGCTCCGCACGCGCCGAATCGAGCGCGAGCTCCGCGCGCTCCGACGAGACGTAATACTCGCGCACAAGCGCCCGCGCCGCCGCTTTTTCACCAAGACCCGAGCGCGTCATACGCGTAATAAGCGTCGAGGGGCGTATGCCCGTCGTCGCGCCCCACGGGAGCTCTATATCGGAAGCCCGCCGCGCGGCGCGGAAAAACGCGAGCTTGACGGCCCGCTGGCGCTCGCGCTCGCGCGGGATAGTATCGTGGGACAGCGGACGCGAAACGGCGCGGCCTAAATATGTCTTTCCCCCGAGAGACAGCCGGGCGGATACGGACGCGCGGACGGCGCCGCTGCCGGCAAGCTCGCGTAAGGTTACGACGGCAAAGTCCCCGCTTTTCGGGATCTCATCCGCGAATTCCGGCTTTTCGCCGGGTATGGTTTGAAGCAGTATTTGCTCGGCTGCGTATTTGTACGAGTTCCCGACGAGGATTATTTTCACTGATCCGGGAAGTCCGAATTGGCGTAGCGGACGTAATAGTTGGAGCGGCGCTCGTTTTCAAGCGTTGTGGTCTCGGCGTGGCCGGGGTAGACCTCAAAGTCCCCGTCGAGCGCCGACAGGCGGCGCAGCGATTCCAGCATAAGCTCCATATCTCCCCCGAGGTCAGTTCTGCCGCAGGAGCCGTGGAAAAGCGTGTCGCCGGAGAACATAGCGTCCCCGCACAAAATCGTCACGCCGCCGCGCGTGTGCCCCGGCGTTTCGAGCACGCGGAACACGAGAGAGCCGATTTTGATCTCATCGCCCTCGGCGTAAAAGCGCAGGTCGGGCACGGCGCGCAGATGGGACGCGGAACGCCCGTCGGTCTCAAGCTCGCGCGCGTGGATATAGACGGGGACGCCGCCGGTCTGCGCCAAAACCTCCGGCAGGGCCATCGTGTGGTCAAAGTGCCCGTGGGTTATGAACACGGCGCGCGGGGTCAGGCGGTTATCCTCAATATAATTGAGAATGGCGTTCGAGTCCGCGCCGGGGTCTATTATCGCACATTCGCGCGTCGCTTCGTCCGTAATCACATAGCAGTTCGTCTCGATTTGGCCTACGACAAGGGTTTTAATGAGCATATTGATCGTTCCTTTCATTTTTGAAACTCACAAGACCTCGCTCCCGACAGGAGACATTTGTTCCCACGCCCGCAGCTCGTCGGTCATCTCATATGGTCCGCCGTCCCAGTCCGCAAAAAGCTCCTTGAGAGTTATCCTCTGCGCCTGACTCAGCGGTTTGATTAAAATTCCCTTTCCGGTCGATATCAGCTCAACAGGCATTTTGCCCTCAGATGAAAACTCCAGTTGCTCGCGCTCAAGAAAAATTTTAGGTATACGTATGCCCTGTGAATTGCCCATTTGCGAAATAAACGTGTGGTACGTAAGAGTTTGTTCCATAATATCCCCTTCCCGAACAGCCCTGACGGCATCCGCGCGATTATTATACTCCATATAAAAGCGCATTGTCAACCGGGGCAAAAACCGCCGCGCTTCGCGCCTATCGACAATTCTCGTCAAATTTCTTCAAAAAAACCCTTGCTTTTCATTTCCCGCCGTGGTAAAATGCTCCCGCGAGGCCGGTAAAACGGGCCGCAGCGGTCGTGAGGTGATTGCAACACCCCGCGACGCAAGTAGGGATAGTTGTTTAAGCGAACAGCCTACGAGCACGGATTTCTCCGCCGCCACAGCAACGTCAAGTATACACGATTCGTTTTGTGTTTGCAATTCCGAAGTTGTTGTCACGAACGGGATTTTCCAAACAACGCTGAATTTAATACGCCAATAATATGGCGTGTGGTTGGGCGCGTAGGTAACGGACAAATTGTCCGAATTCCCTGCGCGCCCGTTTTTGCCGTTCTCTCGAGGGCTTCGGAATAAAACCGGGGCTCCGCGAGGACTATATTTTTATTTTATCAGGAGGGCAAAAACAATGGAAAATCAAAGCAACCAAACCCGGCAAAGACGAGCGGCAAAAAAATTAAAAATGGGGGTGATAGGTTTTGTATTGCTTGCGATGATGACGGCAGCGCTCACGGGTTGCGGCGAGAGCGGCGGCGACGCGGATAAAATCCTTGCGACGTCTCCCGCAACGGCGGCAACGCCTGCTGAGACTCCGCCCGACTTCATAACCATCAAAGACGAGCAGTACAGTACAAGCCTTACGGAGCTCGATTTGGACAGCCAAGATTTGTCCGACGCCGACATTGAACCGCTGCGGCATATGACAAATTTGACGAGCTTGATTTTGGGTGGCAACAATATCAGTGACCTCAGCCCTCTTGCTGGACTGACAGAGCTGACGTTATTAGCCTTGAATTACAACAATATCAACGATATAAGTCCACTGTCCGGTCTGACGAAACTGACGGAATTGTACTTATACAACAACTTCATCATCAGCGATATAAGTCCGCTGTCCGAACTGACGGGATTGACGACATTGCACTTATACAATAATAATATCAGCAATATCAATCCACTGTCCGGGCTAACGTCGCTGATATCATTGGACTTGGCAGAAAACAACATCAGCGATATAAACTCACTATCAGGACTTACGGGACTGACAGAGCTGTGGTTGGAAGTGAACAACATCAGTGATATCAGCCCGCTATCGAAACTGACGGCGCTTACGCTATTGCACTTGTATTCAAACAATATAAGTGACCTCAATCCACTGGCGGAACTGACGGCGCTGACAGAACTAGCCTTGCACGACAATAACATCAGCGATATCAGCCCTCTTTCTGGATTGACGACGCTGATGGAATTGTCCTTGGATGACAATAATATCACTAATTGGTTACCGGTATCTCATGTAGAGGACGTGTACGGGCGTCCGTGACGTGCAGCGTCTTAAAAATCAGACGACAATAATAAATTATCGGAGGTTTTATTTTTGCGGCGGCACTTGGTAACGTGATATGGTTTATTTTATTAGGAGGGAAAAACAGTGGAAAACCAAATTTTCACCAGTAAAAAACGAGTTGAAAAAGAAAGAAATAATTCTTTCCATAGCAAAATTAATATGGTTGCAAGAGTTGCCTTGTCGGGCGGTATTATCGGCGCATTAGGTACAAATCCCAGAACAGCTTTGGAATCAAGTATTAGGGAGTTTAACGAAGACGGCTGGAATTGCATTCAGATAATGCCGCATTATACAAGAAACGCCGTAATAAAATTTTTTCGGGTTTTGGTTCTAATTTGCACGGCGTTTCTCTGGACATTTGACGCCGGCTATTTATTGTTACTGGAAAAGGAATATGAAAATTGAGATGAGTTGTTTCATCTACATAATTAAATGAGCTCTAACGCGAGGCGCGGTTTGCCGCATCTCGGTCTCGTCTACGCCGTTAGCTCCGACACAGTCTCGCAGAAGCGCGATACGTCGTCTAACGGCAAACCGGCCATTAAAACGGACTGTCCGTAAAGCATTTCGGCGTATTTCGCCGCTTTTTCCCGGTCCGTCTCATACGCCCGCTTCAGCGCGGCGAATACGGCGTGGGACGCGTTGAGCTCCATAACGCGCTCGGCGCGCACCGGTTCCGGCGACTCTGTTTTTATCGTGTTGAAATACCGTTCCATTTCAAGCGTCACGCCGCCCTTCGCGGTGAGGCAGGCAGGGGCGGAAACAAGTCTCGCTGACAGCCGAGCTTCGCTTATCCTTCCGCCGAGGGATTCTTTTACGAAGTCGAGAAGCTCGCGGTTGTCGCTTTCGGACTGCTCGAGCTCCCACGCCTCCTCGTCTCCCGTGAGGCCGAGGTCGTCGCCCGTTACGGAGCGGAGCTCTTTTCCGTCTATCGCGCCGAGCGCGCGGGCCGCGAAGTCGTCGATATCGTCCGTCATATACAAAACGTCGTAGCCTTTCGCGCGCAGCGGCTCGGCTTGCGGCAG